>NZ_JAIZNT010000007.1:0-107816 GCF_020405475.1 Wolbachia endosymbiont of Tribolium confusum
TACTAAACAATATCTACTCAACGCAAATTACAACAAACGCAGTAACATAATCTTGATCATCACTTAGAGAAAGGTGTATCTTGTAGTCTTTCGAGATGAAATCCTTTGTGATAGCAAGATGTGGTTTTCCCCTGATATTACTGTATATTTCTATATCTTTCATTATAATTCCCTGGCTGAATCCAGTGCCTAGCGCTTTAACAAAAGCTTCCTTTGCAGCAAAGCGCTTAGCAAAATACTTTGCTTGCATTTCGTGACTATTATACTTTCTACTTAGCTCTATTTCTTTTTCAGTGTAGATTCTATTGAGAAATTTTTCCCTGTATTTTTGTAATATTCTCAATATTCTGGGTACATATACTATGTCAGTGCCAATACCGTATATCACTTTGCGCTAAAACGATTTATTGCTTCTTCAATTTGCATTTCTTCTATCTCTCCAGTTGCTCTATTTTTTACTTCAACTATATTTTCACTTACTGCTTTCCTTCCGACAATTATTTGCCATGGCAAGCCTATCAGATCCATTCTAGCAAATTTCACTCCTGCACTTTCGTCCGTATCATCATAAAGCACTTCATCGCTTTTCAAAGCTTTGTATATTTTATCTACAGCCTCCACTACTTTCGTTTGTAAATTAATTAAACCAACTTTAAAAGGAGCTACTGCCTCTGGCCAGATAATTCCTTTATTATCATGAGAAGCTTCTATTATTGCACCAACAAGCCTTGAAACCCCAATGCCATACGAACCCATATGTATATTGACATTTTTTCCATCTTGAGAGGTAACACTTGCCTTCATAGGCTTCGAATATTTATCACCAAAATAAAAAATATGCCCTATTTCAATACCCTTACTAACATTTAACTGTTCTTGCGGTATAGGACAACTTTTGGGATCATGCATATCGTCTGCAACTGCATATATGCTCTTCAGACTTTCAATATCTTCACTCTCTAGTAGTTCAGAAAATTTATTGTCATAATATAAAGTGCTCTCACCGGTGCTTGCCAATATATGAAATTCATGACTTAAATTTCCTCCAATTGGTCCTGTATCTGCCCTCACTCCAATTGGAGTAAGTCCCATGCGTTTGAAGATTTTTATGTAAGTTTTATACATCAAATTATATGAATTCAGTGCACCTTCGTAATCTACATCAAAACTGTATGCATCCTTCATCAAAAATTCTCTGCCTCTCATAACGCCATAACGAGGTCTTACTTCGTCACGAAACTTCCACTGAATTTGATATAAACAAAGTGGCAAATCTTTGTAACTTTTTACTGTATTTCTAATCAAATCAGTTACCACCTCCTCATGTGTTGGACCAAAAAGCATATCGCTTTCATGCCTATCTTTAATACGTAGCATTTCTTTGCCGTAATCATCGTAACGTCCTGACTCTCGCCAAAGACTTGCTGGCTGCACACAAGGCATCAACACTTCAATAGCACCAATTTCATCTCTGATAATATTTTCAATATTTTTAAGTACCAAAAGGCCAAGCGGTAACCAAGAATAAATTCCAGATGCTGTCTGCTTGATTAAGCCCGCACGTAACAAATATTGATGAGAAATAATTTCAGCACCAGCAGAGGTTTCTTTTAAAGTTGGCAGGTAATATTGAGATAAGCGCATTTGATAAATCTGATTGTACTAAGTAATCTTAATACAATCAGACCTGTAGGTAAACTTATTTAAAAAGGAAAGAGAGAGGAGCAGTCTTCTAAGAAGAAATAGAAGCTGTCTTAAACCTCAAGACCTTCCTTCATCACTTTTTTACTACAGCAAATTATCAATGTTTTGGTATAGAGTAATCAGAATTTAGTGTTAGCTATTTTTATGATAACCTCTCTTAGACAATTGATATTTTACAGTGTTTTTGGTAAAATAGTAGCTTAAGGCTTAGAATAAAAGTTTATGAGTGAAGCACAAGGTCCAAATATTGCAGAATGGCAGGCACAGCAGCAACACCAGGAAGCCGCTAGTGAAAAAAGTGGTTTCGGTCTTGGTCATAGTGACTCTGTTGCAACAATTGTGGATGGAATGAAGTGGATATTCAACTTTCATGAAGGAGCAATTGCTGCTTATAATAATGTGTTTGAAGGTTTGGTTAGTGGTAGCAGTCTAGTAACTTTATTTGGGAAATCAGGTAATATGTTTGGCATAAAATTTCTTGAAAACCTTGCGGAATATTTTTCAGGTGGAGGTGGAGAAGATATGCCATCGGAAGGAATGGATATGGATCACGGTGATGGAGGACTTAATCCAGATGATTATCCCCACGCTAGCAATGAAATGGCTCATAGTGCTGATGGTTTGCATGACATGCATGATGCAGGTGATCATCATGGCCAATCTTTTTCACCTGGTTCTTCACCGTCTGTTGGTGATGACCATGAACTTGGTTACTAAATAACTAAGAAGATTTTATTGTAATTAGTGAAAAAAGTTTCAGTTTTAGGATCAACAGGAAGCATTGGAAAAAAGACTGTAGATTTGCTCTCAAAGAGAAAGGAAGAATATCAGGTGGAGGCACTTAGTGCCCATTCGAATTTTAATTTACTTGCATATCAAGCAAAACTGCTTAATGCAAAATATGCTGCCATTTCTGATGAAAGATTCTACAAAGATTTAAAAGAAGATCTACTTGGTACAAACGTCAAAGTAGAAGTTGGTGCTCCAGGTCTAGCAAATGTTGCTTCTCTACCTGTTGATCTCTCAGTTATTGCAATAGTTGGCATTGCAGGCCTTAAGCCAGTCATGCAGACCATAGAAAGCGGTACTAAAGTTATTGCTCTAGCAAACAAAGAGAGTATTGTTTGCGGTGGTAAGTTACTACTTAAAAAAGCTAAAGAAAGAAACGTACAAATAATCCCTATTGACTCTGAACACAACGCAATTTTTCAAGTTCTGCAAAATGATGATAAATGTGTAGAAAAGATTATACTCACTGCCTCTGGTGGACCATTTTTAAATTATAGCCTTGAACAATTAAAAAGTATTACAGTAAATCAGGCACTAAGTCACCCTACTTGGAAAATGGGAAAGAAAATCTCAGTTGATAGTGCAACAATGATGAATAAAGCACTAGAAATAATAGAAGCATATCATTTGTTCAATATCAGTCCAAATAGAATTGAAGCAATAGTGCATCCTGAATCGATAGTACATGGCATTGTAGTTTACCAGGATGGGTTTAGCTTTGCTGTGCTTGCAGAAACTGATATGGAAATTCCCATTGCATATGCTTTGTCTTGGCCAGAAAGATCAACTTTGAACTACAAGTTAGACTTAACAAAACAAAAAAAATTGACCTTTCAAGAACCAGATCATAAACGTTTTCCTGCACTAAAGCTCAGTATGGAAGTGTTGAATTCTTCTTCTCCACATACAAACAGTATTGTTTTGAACGCTGCAAATGAGGTAGCTGTTAATGAATTCTTGAAATCACGAATCGGTTTTTTAGAAATATTAGAGGTGGTAAAATCAACAATAGAAAATTTTGACAAGTACTCTGATATTAACTCACTATCCGACATAACAAGTATCGATTTTGAAAGCCGTATTATTGCCAACAAAATTATTGAAAGTAAAGGTATCCGTTCAGCAGAGTGATAAAATAAGGTAGACGAGAAAAGACAACTATAGGAATAAATGGTCAGTACGTAACACTGGAAAATTTATTGCAAACAAGACAACATTTTCGATCAAAAAACTGGATTCCAGCATCAAGTGCTGGAATGACACCATAATACCTACTGGAAATTGCCCTCCGTTGTCATGCCAGTGCTTAGACACTGGCATCCAGATTCCATAATGTCATCCCAGTGCTTGACACTGGGATCCAGAAAAATTTACAAGTAAACTGAGCTTATGCTAAATTCAATGAGATTAAATGAAAACCAGCATCAAGTGCGGGAATGATACCTTACCTGAACAGATACATCACTAGCACGTTCGTTCGCAATGACTTGAGGGAAGTTTACATCGTTAAGAACTGTATTTGCTCTATACAGATAACTACCCCCTATTATAAAGAACAGCAATGCAGCTGCAGCAAGAGGAACTGGGTTATCAACTGTGAAACATAGACCAGCAGCAAGTGCTCCAGTTAACAAAAAAGCATAAGCACAATTACTTTTTTGAGTGGTTGGTTCTAAAATCTGATTCCTTTTCTCTATCTTTATGAACTCTGGTTCTATTACTTCCTTAACATATTCTGCAATACAATCTCTTGGACTTTTGTTTTCATAGTTTTTAATACCAGTTTTGATATTTGGATGTGTAAGTAATATTTTTACCATGTCTATATTTCCCAACTCGCAAGCAATGTGTAAAGCTGTGTTTTTTTTCTTCTTACCGGTCTCAATTTCCTCCTTTACACGAGTAAAAGTGTCAGGTAAAAATGCTCTACTAACAGATTGCTGATTATCAAGGTACACACAACCCCTCTCACCCATATCTACTACTTCTCTCCCCTCAAATTCGTACACTGGATAACCATCATGTTCCTTTGGTCTTCTCTCAATAACAGCTTGCTTGCTTTTAATATTTAAATCGATTTTTTTATGTTCTACAAGCAACTTAGCCATAAGCTCTAAATATTGATGTTCCTCGTTATTACTAGTAACAAAAGCTGAAGTAATGCACATCAAAGGTGTCATCCCATCCTCAAAAGCGTTAACATTCGCTCCTTCTTTCAATGCTTGTTGAAAATGATTCCAAGCTTCCTCAGGTGTTATTCTTTCACCACTAGCATTTTGCAATTCAATAGCTTTAAACAACTTTCTTGTTGCTTCACTTGTACTAAACATTTTAACCCCCTATCACAACAAACTTGATAAAATTATACATAGAAAAAATTAAAATATCAACTATTAAGCTAATGATCCAGAATATACTCCTTCGTTAAAGGAGACTGAGCATTTTCAAAGATTTCTTGAGTACTTCCGAATTCAACAATCTTGCCATTGCAAAAGAAAACTATGTTGTCAGCTAATTTTTTAGCTTGCTTCATCGAATGAGTTACCATAATTATGGTGAATCTCAATTTCAACTCTTGTATAAGGTTTTCGATTGCATTGGTTGCCATTGGATCAAGAGCAGAGCATGGTTCATCCATTAGTAAAATAGTTGGCTTTACTGCAATTGCACGAGCAATGCATAATCTTTGTTGCTGGCCACCAGATAAATTTAGTGCACTATCTTGCAATCTATCTTTCAACTCTTCCCATAAACCAACCTTAGTTAAACTACTCTCTACTATTTCATCTAATTTTTGCTTATTTTTCACCATTCCATGCAACTTAGGCCCATAAGCAACATTATCATATATTGACTTTGGAAAAGGATTGGGTTTTTGAAATACCATACCAACTTTTGCTCTGAGCAATACAACATCCATATCACGTGAATATATATTACCCAGCCCATCGATTACCAGTTCACCAGTCGCTCTACATCCAGGTACGTAATCATTCATACGATTAAAACAACGCAAAAATGTCGATTTACCGCACCCAGAAGGTCCGATAAAAGTTGTGACTTTCTTTTTGCAAATATTCAAATTTATATCGAATAAAGCTTGTTTAGAGCCATACCAAAGATTTAAATTTTTAACGAAAGCGTATTTATCGCTCATACTAAATCCTGCATTGAATAAAGTCCTGGTATTTCCTTTTTATTCTCGTACAACCATATTGCTGCCTGAACCGCCCCTCTAGCAAACGTTGTACGATCAATTGCTTTGTGATTTAATTCTATTCGTTCATCGGAATTGACAAACATGACGCTGTGATCTCCTATTACTCCACCTCCACGAGATACTGCAAAGCCTATTCCTCCTTTCCTTCTTATGTTTGAATTATTATGTGAATATTGATTGAGCTCAAAATCCACTTTTGCAGCGTTAGCAACTGCTTTACCAAACTCTATAGCTGTTCCAGATGGTGAATCCTTTTTTAAATTGTGATGCATTTCCCAAATTTCAACGTCATACTCATTACCTAAAAGCTTGGCAGCTTCTTTTACCAATTTCAGCAACACATTAACTCCTATACTCATATTTGCTGACCATAATATTGGAACTTTAGCAGCATATTCTTTTAAATTTAGACCTTCTATTCCAGTTGTGCCACTAACTAGCGGTTTTTTAAATTTCACGGCCGCCTTAAGGCAGTTTAGCATACATTCTTTAGTTGTAAAATCTATTACAACATCGGACGATTCAAATACCTCACTAATAGAACTTGTAACTTTGATTCCTAAATTGCAATTATTGCCTACAATAGGCCCAATATCTAAGCCTATATACTCACTGCCCAAGCGAGCAACAGCACCTGCTATTTCCACTTTGGTATTCGTAATTAATTCATTGAGTATTTTCTTACCCATTCTGCCTAAGCAGCCTATTACTCCAACTTTGATTTTCATAAAGTTTTTTCCACTATGTTAGGCTTTTTTTGAAGCTTTGTCATCTTTATAAGCTATAGCATAACTTTATGAACACTGCCCAATGCCTTACGCTGACAAAACTCATTATGAAATAGCTATACATCGATGAATCTATTGAAAATTGATACGAGGAAGATACAAATTGTGATTGTAACCAATCAACTTTATCATATGGAAAAAACATACAAAGAAAAAAAGAGCACCAAAGTTGGTGCTCTTTTGTGAAGGGTTTGTTTTAATAATAACCGTTTCCTACTTTGCTCGGATTAGAGATATAATATATTTGTGCTTCTGGTTCTCCAGTTATTGAGCGAGATTGATTACAAAAGTCCTCTGGTGCATCATGAAACTCCTCTGATTCAGTAGTCACTTCCTCAGAGTAAGATCAGATAAATCTTCTCTAAACTTAGAAAGAGATGCAGTAAAAGCATTTATTAACTCTTGTTTTTTTCTTCAATAGTAGTTTTACCTGAAGATTGTCCTTGCTGTGATATACTTTGTTTCGCAACACTTATTTTACTTTTTTTACTACCAAACAGCCGCTTACAGCCTGATGAAATTTTTCTTGCAATCCATGAAATTCCTATGTGATCAGCAATCCACTTAAAAAAGTTTTTTATTTTTTTAAACATATTTTACTCCTTAAATTAATAATTTTATTATTATATAAAAAGCATGGTAAGTCAACTATTTTATAAAATAATATAAAGTTTTAGTACTTATTTGCAATTTTCAACAATTTAATAGCGCTGGTATTTACAACCTCCCCACCGACACGCTTAGTGACAAAAAATCTAACATAAGGTTTGTTTGTATAAGGGTCTCTCAATATTCTCATTCCTCTGTTATCTACGATCTTATAAGCTTGTTTGAAATCCGCTACTGCAATCATTGTAGGTAGCATATCAGCAGATTGATATACTGGTATTCCCATTAAAGTATCTGGAGTTTTAAGCGATAAACTCGGCTGCCAAAGATACTGACCTGTTTCAGATTTTAGTAGCCTTACGTCCTTTAACGTACTCCTGTTCATCAAAAATGATGCATTTTTAGAGTAATGTTCATTTAGAGAATAGTACAATATCATTATGGCGTCGCTGTCTAGCTTATCAGCTTTAATTTGCTCTATCTTATTATGACCATTTCCATTTTCGTAAGTTAAAATTCCTTTAGGCTGAAAAGTGCCATCACCTTTAATAAAGGCTTCATTCTCTTTCTTACTGAAAGTTTCGGCAACCTTTTCCACAAGCCAACTTTCAACATTGACAAATGCATCATCGAGCAATTTTTGTGATATTTGCGGCTGAGCATAGAGCTCATAAGTTGTGATGGAAATCTTTTGAATTTTAGGTGTACTTGTGTCTTGTGCAAAATCATACTTGGATTTATAGCCACCATCTTCGTCGTCTACTACTTCACCACTCCAACCTGCACCAGCACGGTCACAATCTTCTATAATATAATCCAGCGTTTCAGTAGAGATTCTTTGATTGGAACATATCTGCCGCATTGGAGATGAATCAGCTATACGCTTGTTTATGCGTTTTACAATATGAGGAGTAACTAAATACCCTCCAATATCATTGTCATCTCCACTTAGGGTTTTGTGTGATAATCTACTTTCCATTCCCTTGCGGATATAATCAGAAAAATATTTATCACCTGTGTTAAAATCTGTGCTAATCTCTGGACGTTGAGCTGAGGTTTCAATAAAATCTAGGCGCTCTTTGCAATTATCAATATTACTATTTATCTTGCATAGCTGTTCGATCGTTGCAGGTCCTTTGCTTTCGATTTCTTTTAGTTTGCGATCATTTATTAATTTAAATTGCTCCCATGATGAAGCGAGTTCATTAACACGGTGAGCGATATCAGTAAGTGACATAATAGCCTCCTTTAAAAATAAAATTAGAATAGTATTGTAATTTGAAGGTAATCTTTAATCTCAGTACCTTTTCGTTGTTATGCAAACTGCATTCAGAAAAAAGACCGGTGAATGGCAGCTTAGTATAACTCAAACGCTTGTTTACAATATGGATCCCAGTGCTGGGAGGCGCCCTTATGGTAAACAACGTTCATACAACTGTATACGTATAATGCTCGTACCTGCCATTCACCGGTCTTTTTTCTGGATTCTAGCATTGGCTTCATGGTAGATACAAATGAACGCAAGCTACTTGGTAACAAGAGAAAAATGATACTGATTACTTATTGAAGTAAAAAAAGTAGTGTAGTGTTACACCACGCTAAGTATTATACTTAATTGTCAGCACTATACAGCATCCATTTTTTTGTGTCAAGCACTTTTTTTTGCTGCGTATCTATTCAGGAGAATGTGCAACAAAGTACGTAGCTGTTTGCCAAAACAACAAATGGTATCCTGTGCTGGGATCCATTTTTCTATCATCACCAGAAACGTTGATTACTTTTATACCTGTAAATTTAACTGGATCCCAGTGTCAGGGCACTGGGATGACAGGAGAAAAAGGCCTGTATCGGCTACTTCGATGACACTCACAGCCCTGTCATTCCAGCGCGTGACGATGGAATCTAGAAAAAAAAGAAAAATGGTCAAGCATTGGGATGACACCCATTTAGTTATCTTTTCTCGTCTACCTTGTTTTGCCACCCTGCTGAACGGATACATACCGTTTGTTGCTTTTACCATATTCTACCTTATCTGCCCTGCTTCAATCAAAAAAAGATTTCAATATTAACTCTGCACTACTTGCGGGATTGTCACTTTTTGTGATGGGTCTACCAATTACGATATAATTCGCTCCTGAATTTATTGCTTCTTTTGGTGTTGCTGTCCTTTTTTGATCATCATGACCTCGATTCATACGGATTCCTGGAGTAATAATTTTAAAGTCTTTACCACATTCTTGGCGCACTTCTTGAGCTTCTAGTGCAGAGCAAACTATTCCATGTAACCCAATCTTTTTTGCAAGCTTTGCCAGCAAAATTACCTGTGATTTCGTTTCTCTTGCCACTCCAAGCTCGCTTAGATCTTCATTGCTCAGGCTAGTTAGTACTGTTACTCCAATTAGCTTTATTTTCTTTCCTTGCACTATACTTAGCGCTTCTTGAAGCATTTTTGTTCCACCACTGATATGCAATGTTAGCATTTCAACATCTAGAATCTTGATTGCTTCAATCGTTCTAGCTACAGTGTTTGAAATATCATGCAATTTTAGATCTAAAAAAATTGGTACATTGCATTTTGCAACTTCTCTCACTCCAGAAGGACCATGTGCAGCAAAAAATTCTAACCCAAGTTTTACCATGCCAACCTTATCACGCAGAGCATTAGCTAAAGATATAGCTTTATTCAAATCTTGTGTATCTAGTGCGCATATTATTGGGTTCATTATCTTGTATAATTTTTTTTATAATAAAGCTAGTTATTATGTTTTGCAAATACCTTCACTCTGATTAAGTTCATAAGATTCTGTTAATAGTGAATTTGGCGATTTGGTTGGGGTGGCAGGTAGTGATTCATATCTAAGATCTCCCGGTAAAGTTTCTTCTAATGGTCTATAATCTTCACCTGGCGTGAATTGCACAAGTTGCCCTAATATAAATTTTATTTTCTGAGTCTCTCCTAATATTATTTTTTTGCTATAATCTTTAATTGTTTCATTTTCTCTTATCGATTCTTCTATCTTATCTATCACATATTGAAGTTGTTTTATTTGGCTGTCTCGCTCTAAAAGTGAATTTCTTAAATTTTTCACTTCGTTATTACAATCTTGTCTTATTCTGTCTAACTCAAAAGATTGATTTTTAATTAAACCATCTGCTTTATCTAGCTCTTCAAATTTCCTTTTTAATTCTTGAGATAAGTTTTTATTTTTCTGATTAATTTCTTTAAATTTACATTGTAATTCACCTAATTCTACACAAAGTTCTTCTTGCCTTTTATATAATTCTTCTTTTTGTGTATATAGCATATGTTTCTCTTTACGTAATTTGTCTATTTCTTTAGATAACTCCTCTTTTTCTTTAGATAATTTCTCTACTTCCTTATATAATTCTTCATATTTATCATTGTCTATTTTTCTTTTCAATTCGATTATGAGTTTTTTCCTCTCAGTTAGATTAGCTTCTTTTTCCTGTAACTGTTTACACAAATATGAGATTTTATGGAGTAGTTCTTTTTCTTGTGCAGCAAGCTCATCTTTCTCCTTCGTCACTTTTTCTAATTCTTCTGTTATTCCAATTATATGAATAATTTTTGCTTCTAATTTCTCCTCCAAAGATTTTTTTTCTTTAAGAAAAGATTTCCTCTCAGCTTCTATTTTTTGACCAAATTTTCTTCCTTCCTCGTATAAATTGTGCTTTTCTTGAGTCAACTCACGCTCTTTGTGAGCAAATTCCTTTCCCACTTTTCTAGTGTCAATAATTATTTTATACAAAATCATAAAAGCCAAAACAGATAATACAGCTAAAGCGAGAATTAAAGAACTAGGTACATTAATAAGCGCTAAAGATGTAAGTAATGTAAGAGTAGCCAGAGAACTAGCTATAAAATAAAATGTATTATATTTATTAAGTAAATTGCTCATAACTTATACACAAAACTGCTGCAGTTTTGTGTATATTGATTAAAATTGTCTTACTGTAGCTTATCTACTGCATATATGTAACATTTATTGTATCTTCTAAAGGTGATAAATTAGTGCTGCTGATACTTGTATTCAAACTAATTTAACATATAAAATCAATGTAAATCTATATCCACTATGTATTTCTCTTCTTCAGTTTCAAGCTTAGACTGCATCCACTCTATTGTTTCCACATTGCAAACTGCCTGCAAATCATCCTGTGCAGACTGATCCAACTTATCCTCTTGTACGCTTGCTTTTATCATCAACTTTTTTATCAGATACTTAACTGATACATTATTATCTGCTTTTACTTTCCTGACGAGGTTTAATATCTGCACAAAATTATCTCCCATTTCCTCAAAATGCTTATCATAGATCAACTCTTCCTTACTAGGCCAATTACTTTTATTGTGCACGGAATTATAACTATACAACTGATGATATATTTCTTCTGTGATGTATGGCAAAAATGGTGCAAATAACCGCAAAATAATATTAAGTACATATGCCAAACTCTGTTTCGCACTCATGTTTGCCTCGCTGTCCAATGCATCTCCATATGCACGTTTTTTAACTAACTCTAAGTAATTATCACAAAAATCTTTCCAAAAAAATTCTTCTATTGCGCTCAAAGCTTCGCAGTATTCAAACTGTAATAGGTTGTTCGTCGTTTTTTCTATCACTTTATATAATTTGGACAATATCCACTTATCCATCGTCTCGCTGATAGAATTTATGCTCAATACTTGGTGTTTTTCCATGAACATGGAAACAAATTTGCTAGCATTCCAAAGTTTCGTAACGAGTCGTTTGCCAATTTTGAAGATATTTTCAGAGTAGACTGTGTCAACTCCAAGTCTTGAGTTTGCTGCCCAATAGCGTACTACGTCAGCTCCATAGGTTTCAAGCATTACATGAGGAGTGATGATGTTACCTTTTGATTTACTCATCTTTTTTTTATCATTAGCTAAACACCAACCACTAATCATGATATTTTTCCACGGCAGTGAATCTGCATGATAATGCGCCTTCAAAATCGTATAAAAAGCCCAAGTTCTTATTATCTCATGGCTTTGGCTGCGTAGATCTGCAGGAAATATCTTGTCATACCGATGGCTTGGTAAACTGAGCTCACTGTTTACTGCTAGTGCACTTAGCTGAGGAGTGATCGCACTTGTTGCCCAAGTATCCATCACATCTTGATCTGGAACAACCTCTTCTTTACTATATCCTTTCGGCAAACCTTTTAGTGGATCTATAGGTAAATCCTTTACTTCAGCTAGAATGATTTTGTCTTCTTCTCCCTTACGTTTTGAATACCAAACTGGAAATGGTACACCAAAATAACGCTGTCTTGAAATGCACCAGTCCCAGCTTAATCCTTCTATCCACACCTCCATGCGTTTACGCATAGATTCTGGATGCCAGCTACACTTTTTTACTTTATCTAATACTTGAGTTTTTTGCTCTAAAGTCTTGATAAACCATTGATAAGTAGGCAATATCTCAAGTGGTGCACCAGATCTTTCTGCGCACTTAACAGAATGAGAAATGTTAGTGCTTTCTATTAAAAGGCCCTTTTCAGTTAGGATTTCAATTATTTTCTTTCTTGCTTCTTTTACTTTTAGTCCGTTTATTTCACTATAGATTACAGTGTTAGCTACTTGAATGACACCAGCATGCAGGTCCATTCTTCCATTCTGATCGATGATAATTTTCATCGGCAAGTTATGCTTTTGCTGCCAATATATGTCGAGCTCATCACCAAATGTACAGCACATCACAAGTCCAGTACCTTTATCTATTTTTACCTTATCATCAGCTATTATTGGAACTTTTGCTCCTGTCATTGGCACTATAGCTGTTTTCCCAATCAGCTGAGTGTAGCGTTCATCCTCTGGATGACAAAAAACCGCAACACATGCTGGAAGTAACTCAGGTCGTGTAGTTGCAATCTTGATCTGCTCATTTTCTTCAGTGAAAAAAACTATTGTATTTAAAGATGATTCAAAGACTTTATCCTCTATTTCCGCTTGCGCAATTGCAGTTTTATCAACTGGGTCCCAAAGAATGGGTTGCATTTTCCTGTAGGCATACCCTTTGTTATATAGATCAATGAATGACATTTGAGAAAGTGTCACAGCTTCTTTACTGATTGTGTGATACTCTAAATTCCAGTCATAACTAATACCGACTGATTTAAACAACTCCTTAAATTCTTGTTTTGACTTTTCAATGACTTCATGACACATCTCTATAAATTTTTCTCTGCCAACTTCTTTTGCACGGGTTTTATAGGTTTGCTCAACTAACCTTTCAGTCGGAAGACCATTATCATCAAAACCAATTGGATAAAATACATCTTTTCCCAGCATACGTTGAAACCTTGCAATAAAGTCCGTATGGCAATAGCTAAATATATGACCAATATGCAACTTTCCAGATATCGTTGGTGGAGGCGTATCTATAGTGAAAGTATTATCCCTTTCACCATTCCATTTATAAACTTTACTTCCTTCCCATAATATGTTGTATTTGTCTTCAATTTCCCTAAAGCTATACTTTTCTTCTAACATAAATATTTCTCAGTTTTAAGCTTTAAGTTAGCACAATTGAGCAAATACAGCAATTTTAATGTCTGCCATTTAGTTTATAATGCAAAATTTTCTTGATTTTAGTTTTTTATGTATTACACGATAAATTTTTAGTATTGAGGTTTATTATGCCTGATTTTGAATTTTCTGATTTACAAGATCTTGTTAATGCTCTATACGATTCATACTATTTACCCTCCAACGGAAAGATAAAATTAGCAGAATTGCTTGAAGACGTGCTGGAATTAGAAGGTAAAAAAAGCCCAGAAGAGGCAATAGCTACATTGAAAGATAAAATAAGAAATGAACTAAAAAATGAAATGAGAAGTGAAATGAAACAAAAGATAAATAAATTTAAGCAGCTAGAGAATGAAAATATAGAATTAAAAGCTGAAAAAAATAAACTAAATACTCAAATCCAGCAGTTACAGCAAGAAAAGAAAATATTAGAAACCAAAAATGAAGCAACTGGACAACTAAGAAAAAAAACAACATACATCGCTACTGCTAGTACTTGTTTTGCTGTTGGGTTAGTAGTATATACTGCACTTGAACATACAACTAAATTAGATATATGGTTAATGGTTAGTATAGCAGTAGTACCTGCACTCATAGCTACTAGTCTGACATACTTAGCACTTAAACCTAGTTCTCAAGTAAGTGAAACGCAAGAACCACAAGGAGTAGCAAATAAGAATTCAGTAGCTTGATATAGTTTTTTTCATTTCACTGCCTTTCCAAATTTGAAGCAGGTTGTTTGAGCCATAGTACAAAGTAAATATAGTAATTTTACACTAAAATTTTTAGTTTTGTTTCTGTGGGTTAGTTGGTACGAGCCTTGCCTTTAAGAAGATGTAAAATCACAATTATTACGAATAACATTCCACCAATAACTGATATAGCTCCACCCGTAATAAAACAAGCACGTGCCAACATTGATGAAATACTTGGCAGATCTGCAACTTTTCTTAAGGCACCATACCCACCAAGCCAAACAAGTCCAGTAATGTGGAAAAAATGTCCCAAGCTATATGCATAAATCTGTAATCTTACTATGGAGCTTTTTATTTCTTCACAGTCCAATTTTGGTAACAGCCAGTAGACAAAATTCATAAAAGCTATAGTAATACCAACCACAGAACCGTGATAATGCGCAGGAATGATAACATTTCCTTCAATAGTTAGCACTCCAAGTACACCTCCATAAATAAACAATACAAACGAGAGGAGCAGATAACTGCCCTTATCATTGAGCAGAGTTTTTATGTTGCAATACACTAATATTGTTAAAAAGCACGGCAGAACTGCTCCAGCAATTCTCATATGCCAGGTAAAAAACTGTATCAATTCAGCACTATCTACCGAATAAATAAAGTATATAAACGGCGCACCTACGGCCAAAACTGTGTTTATAGATAGTGGTAAAATGGTAATTTTATTTAGACTAATATAACGAGCATTCAGTATGGTCAAATAAACTAAAAACATTGCTTGAGCAAAAGCAAACTGCAGTAAATGTCCGCCTCCCCAAAAGAGATATTCATAAAATAAATTCTTGTTTGAATGATATAGACCTGGAGGCATATTTTTATGTGCTAAAACAACACAAAGAAATGATGACACAAGTATAATGACCAAGCCAATTTGTCCGATTGAAAGATATGAGTCTTGTTTATTTGATATGTAGGCTAGGGCTGCATTTATCAATATGCTGGTAATGAAAAGACTGAGTCCAAGTAAAAATAATTTGTTTTGTAATACGGGAATATAGTTACTTTTGATAACTTCAGTGTTTGGAACAAATGCGGATATAAACATCAGCAGCATAGAAAGGGTTGATAGAGCCCATAAAAAATTGAGCCATTTACTGGTATTTTGTAGGTTTATAACAAAGAGCAGAGATATTATAGAGCACATCCACACCAAAATTGACAAATTCACATGTATCACCAGTGCATTATCAAAAATATATTGTGCGGAGGGAATGAGAGAGGAAATGAAAGGCAATCGTAGAAAGATAACAATTATTGATAGCAAACCAGAGCAAGCAAGGGCACATACTGCCAAGAATACCCATTGCCTACAAAGTGGAGCGTTATCTTGTATGTTGAGCATTTACTTTTAGGTACTATAGCATAAGACAGTGTACATTTTTCAAATTGATATGCATAGTTTAAATGAATGACATTACAACAATATCTTTCATCCTGAAAATGCTGCGTCCATTTCCATTTCATATTGTGGTAGTATTACTGACAGCGTTAGTCTGGGCTATCGAATGTGTTTTAATCAATACTTGATAAAAATTATTATAGTAAGAGCATCTTTACATAATGGCATGACATTACGTTAATGCTTTTGATCCACAATTAAGAACATTTTCGTTGTGATTTAGGTTTCTAGTATGTATATTAATGAATCTTGTTTTCACTAAATAATGAAAATAATAATTGTCATGATAATGTTATTGTATAGTAACTATACAATGGCAAGCGAACGAATAAGTTTAATAGATAAAAAATCATCTCAAGGATATGTAGCTCCAATACTTACAGAAAATAGCATTATTTTACCAGACAAGCACGGTACCTTATATTCCTTTGATATCGATAACCCAAGAGTTATAAATTGGAAATTATACCTCTCAAGTAGAAAAAAAATTGGTAATATGAGTCTATCGAGCTACAAAAAAAATGTTTTCTTTGTAGTGAATAACATTCTACACACAATAGACGCAAAGACAGGGGAGATTCAATGGGAAAAAGAATTGAGGGCTCCGGCAAGAGGGAAAGCAATAGTAATAAACAATAAGTTGGTAGTATTGACTATTGATAACTATCTGCATGCATTTTATATAAAAGATGGCAGTCCCATTTGGGCTTATCAAAATGGTATAAATGAGGTTCGAGGTTTATATTCCATCTCACCAGCAATCTCTAATGATAAAATAATAGCACCATTTTCAAATGGTGAGTTAATAGCTTTTAATGAAGAAGGTAAAAAATTATGGAGCCAAAAATTAGCTACAAATCTTTTAGATACACAGCTTACAGATGTAACTACTACACCTAGAGTACACGATAACATCTTAATAGCTACGAGTAATTCTTATATTTATGGCATTGATGTAAAATCAGGAAATATCTTATGGTCAAAACCACTGCAAGTAAAAAGTGTATCAGACATAGAGTCATATTATAGCCCTCTTATTCCTGCAGAGAAACAAAAAGAAGGCGGAAGAATTTTTATAGTGACTAAAGATAATAAAATAATCGGCATCGATATACAAAGTGGAAAAACAGTCTGGACGTCTGATTTAATAGAAAATGTGCAATTGTTTGCTCCAATTATGTATGCTCATACGCTTTGGGTAACAAGTAATAAAGGTTCAATATTTGCTTTTCCTGGATCTGAAAGTACAAGAAAGGTAATTAAAATACCTGGTAATGTGTTTCACACTCCAGTGTTTACTCACGATAAGATATACATAACAACTGAAGGAAATGGTGTTTATTCTTTAGAAAATAGGTTTGTTTTTTATGACTGATTACGATTTGATTGTTATAGGTGGTGGTCCAGGTGGTTACAAATGCGCTATTGCTGCTGTAAAACTTGGACTCAAAGTTGCTTGTATAGACAAAAATAGCATTTTTGGTGGCACGTGTTTGCGAGTTGGGTGTATACCATCAAAAGCATTACTCCATTCCTCTTATCAGTATGCTAGCGCGAAAAATAATCTATCAAAGCTTGGTGTAAAAGTTAAGGATGTAAGTTTTGATCTAAAAGAAATGCTAGATTATAAAGATGCTAGAGTTCAGGAACTTGGAAAAGGCATAGAATATCTGTTTAACCTTCATAAAATCACTAAAATCAATGGCCTTGGAAAAATTACTTCTTTTGATCAAGGCAATCTTGAAATTTCAGTTGAAGGTAAGGTACTGAAGACAAAAAATATAGTAATTGCAACTGGTTCTGATGTTAGTTCTCTTCCAGGAATTGACATCGATGAGAAGAATATTATTTCATCGACTGGCGCATTATCTCTTACTGAAGTGCCAAAAAAACTTGTTGTAATTGGAGCCGGGGCAATAGGACTTGAAATGTCTTCTGTGTGGAATAGGCTAGGGTCTGAAGTTACTGTAATAGAGTTTTTTGATAGAATCGCTGCAGCAGTGGATGGCGAACTAAGTAAGTCTTTACTTTCTAGTCTACAAAAGCAGGGAATAAAATTTTTACTCAGCACAAAAGTTGAAGAGATAAAACAAAGTAGTAACTCTTTGAGTGTGAAAGTTTGCTCTGTAAAAGATAATCAAACAAACACTATAGAGGCGGATAAGGTATTGGTTGCAGTAGGACGCAAACCATGCTCTGAGGGTCTTGAAAAAATAGAAAAAGACAGTCGTGGCTTTATTAAAGTCAATAGTAGGTATGAAACCAATGTAAAAGGAATATTTGCTATTGGTGATGTCATTGGCGGAGCAATGCTTGCTCACAAAGCTGAGGAAGAAGGGGTGGCAGTTGCAGAGATACTAGCAAGGCAATTGCCTCACGTTGATTATGAAATCATACCGTCAGTCATTTACACCCACCCTGCAGTTTCTTCAATCGGTAAAACTGAAGAAGAACTAAAAAGTGCTGGTCGAAAGTATAAAGTTGGTAAATGTCAATTTGCTGCAAACGGTAGAGCAAAAGTCACTGACGATGCCGAGGGATTCGTGAAAGTTCTGACTTATAGCAAAGCAGATACAATACTCGGTGTACATATCATAGGAGCATATGCTGATACGCTAATCAATGAAGCAGCGGTTGCAATGGCATATGGTGCAGCAGCAGAGGATATATACAGAATTTGTCACTCTCATCCTGATATAAATGAAGCCTTTAGGGATGCGTGCATTGATGCTTTCTTTAAAAAGTAACTGTGGACCTCGGTTCAATCATTGAAAAATGGTATGATTGGCTAAAGTACAACAGGTCTTACTCACCAAACACTTTGGAGTCATACATGAGGGACCTCAAGGATCTTATAAGTTTCCTAAATACTCACATTGGTGAAGAAGTAAATGTTGGCTCTTTAGAAAAATTAAGCATACCTGAACTGAGAAGTTGGTTTACCTCTCGTTATGCAAGAGGTGTAAATGCGAGATCTAACACTCGCGCATTGTCAGTAATCAGAAATTTTTTCAAATATATAAAAAACAATTATGAAATAAATAATGAAGCGGTATTTTCTTTATCAAGGCCAATTCAGAGAAGAACTCTACCTAAAGCACTTTCAATATCTAACATAGAAACTCTATTGAAAGAAATGAAATTGCCTGATCTAGGCGAGCCTTGGGTGGTAAAAAGAGAAATTGCAATTGTCGTTCTGCTATATGGTACGGGTTTAAGAATCACTGAAGCATTGAATCTTAAGGTTAGTGATATTAGCAATGAAAGTTTAATAGTAACAGGTAAGGGAGATAAACAAAGGCAGGTATTTATTCTTCCAGTAGTAAAAAAGTGTATACAAAAATATATAAAAGCTTGTCCCCACTTTGACGAAGCGGGACATCTTTTTGTGGGGGTAAGAGGAAAAAAATTGGGAAGAACTTATGTTGCTAATCGTTTGCAAAAAATAAGAAGATTTTTAAACTTACCAGAAATTTTATCTCCACATGCATTTCGCCATAGTTTTGCTACTCATTTGCTTCAGGAAGATATTGACATAAGATCAATACAACAGCTGCTTGGCCACTCAAGCCTTGAAACTACTCAAGTTTACACTCACCTAAATTATCAAGATGTCTTTAATATGTATAAAAACTTTCAGAAGAGTTTGAATAAAAAATCGAAATCTTAACTTCGTCTTAAATCGATAATATTGCCGAACTGAGTGCTTGCAACATCATTCAGTACTGTACTTGCTTTATATAAGCAATAGTGACCAGCAGAGGAAAAAGCAAAAACGTTTTGCAAAAGGTTGTGAATGAAAGAGAATAGAAAGCAGAATTTAAATTAGAATCTATGTAAAGAAACAAGTCAAGCAAATAGCAAAAGATCTGGGACCGTACACCTAGGCACTCAATTTTAATTTTTCACTCAAAACCAAGTTTACGACATCAGGGCTGGCTTTTCCTTTGGTGGATTTCATGACTTCACCAACAAAGAACCCATACAATCTTGTTTTACCACCCTTATATTCTTGAACTTTATCTTGGTTGTCATTGATGATTTTATCTATTACCTCTGAGATTTGATATGTGTCAGTTATTTGCTTGAGATCCTGCTCTTCTATAATAACGGATGCAGGCTTTCCAGTTTCAAACATAATATCAAAAACTTGTTTACCAAGTTTAGCAGAGATCGTTCCATCGACGATAAAGTCGAGGAGCTTGGATAAAGCATCTGCTTTAATTGGGGAGCTAACAATATCAATATTTGCTTTGTTTAAACGACCGAAAAGCTCGACGGTTAGCCAGGTAACTGCAATCTTTGAATCGTGCTTTCTTACCAATTTTTCAAAATAATCGGCAATTTCTTTATCAGAAGTGATAACATCTGCATCGTATTCATTTATACCTAATTCATTAATGTACCGCAGTTTTTTTTGATCTGGTAACTCGGGTAAAGATGATTTAATAGAATCAATTTTGTCTTGGCTTATTTCAATAGGTAGCAAATCAGGTTCAGGGAAATATCTATAGTCACTTGAATCTTCTTTGCTTCTCATCACTTTTGTTTTTCCTAAAGTGACATCAAACAATAAGGTATCTTGACTTATTTCTCCTCCGCTTTCCAGAATTTTGATTTGCCTTTGTGCTTCATAATCTATAGCTTGTACAATATAACGTATTGAATTTAAATTTTTTATTTCACAGCGAGTGCCAAATACGCTACTACCCTTTGGGCGAATGGAAACATTTGCATCACAGCGAAGTGATCCCTTTTCCATATCACCATCACATGAACCGATATAACGCAAAATCTGCCTCAATTTTTTCATGAATTCTGCAGCTTCTGCAGATGAACGAAGATCTGGCTCTGAAACAATTTCCATTAAAGCAACACCTGCACGATTTAAATCTATGTAAGTTTTGCTTTCTTCATGAATACTCTTTCCTGCATCTTGCTCTAAGTGAATTCTTGCGATTCTTATTTCTTTTTCATTATTATTGATAAAAACTTTGCCATTTTTAACTATTGGCTCAAAGAACTGGGTTATTTGATAACCTTGTGGTAAATCGGGATAAAAATAATTTTTCCGGTCAAAGTAAGAGCATTTATTAATTTCTGCAGAAATTGCAAGTCCGGTGCATATTGCTTGCTCTATGCAGCTATAATTTAATACTGGTAGTGTACCTGGCATTGCTGCATCAACTAGAGAAACTTGAGTATTGTGCTCAGTGCCAAATTCCGTTAGTGAACTAGAAAATAGCTTTGTCTTAGAAGAAACCTGAGCGTGTACCTCAAGTCCAATTACTGTTTCCCAGTTTTCTTTTGTCATGTATTTTATTCAATTAATAACTTTATATTCTGCAAACTAGCGCAAAAAGTCAAATAAAACTCATTTAACCTATGATCCAAGAGCGGTGTATATCAATAATATAAGAGTTACTACAGTTTCTATTGACTAGGATGTTATATAATAAAGTTAAGTGCTGCCAAAAAATATCTATAGTAGGCCAAAACATAATTTTGATGGCAACTGATTAGCTAACAAATTTATAAACATCAGTATATAGTTCATCAATGCCTGGCTCTTTACTATTTTTAGCAAAATCTTCTGACTTTTTTACTAAATCTCGTATTTCCTTATCAATAGCTTTGCATTCTTCATCAGAAGCGATTTTATTGTCTGTTATATACTGCTTTAAGGTGCTTATAGGATCATGATTTTGCTTCATATCTTCAACTTCTTCTTTTGAGCGATAAGTAGCAGGATCTGACATCGAATGGCCACGATATCTATATGTCTTCATTTCAAGCAAGAGAGGTCCTTTTCCCCCACGTACGTGCTCAGCTATTTCACTTGTTACCTCATAGACAGAGAAAAAATCCATTCCATCAACTTGTTTTCCAGAAATACCAAAACTCTCTCCTCTTTTATATAGTTCAGTTACTAAAGTTGATCTTTGCACAGAAGTTCCCATTGCGTATTCGTTATTTTCTATGATATAAACCACAGGTAACTTCCACAAAGATGCCATATTAAATGATTCATATACTTGTCCTTGATTTGCAGCACCGTCACCAAAATATGTGAATACAACGTTATCTTTTTTCTTGTATTTATTAGCAAATGCTATTCCTGTACCAATTGGGACTTGTGCACCTACTATTCCATGTCCACCAAAGAAATTTTTTTCAACATCAAATATGTGCATGGAGCCACCTTTGCCTTTTGAACACCCTGTTTCTTTGCCGGTTAGTTCTGCCATCACAACATTCGGATCAGAATTACATGCAAGCATTAAGCCATGGTCTCTATAGCTTGTGATAAAAGCATCACCAGATTTTGATGCAGCTTGAGTTCCAACTGCAACTGCTTCTTGCCCTATTGATAAGTGACAGAATCCGCCTATTAATCCCATTCCGTATAATTGTCCTGCTTTTTCCTCAAATCTGCGTATGAGAAGCATTTTTCTGTAGAATCCAATCACCTGTTCTTTAGTGAAATTTTCTGCTTTCATATTGACTTTCTTTTATTAAATTGAGATCATACCAGAAATTTTTAACATTTTATAATACTATCTATATGGACTACTATCACTGGTTTGAAGCTTTTCACGTTATCTCTGTAATTATGTGGGTGGCAGGTATGCTCTATTTGCCAAGGCTTTATGTTTACCATGCATCTGTAAAACCAGGGTCAGAAAATGACAGCTTACTTCAAATAATGGAGAAGAGACTCCTTAGATATATCATAAACCCTGCAATGCTTTTCTCCCTTAGTTTTGGAATTATGCTAATGATTATTAGGGAACCATATCACGAAGGGTGGTTTCATGTAAAAGCGCTAGCATTATTCTTAATGTTTGCTATTCATGTCCTACTTGCAAAGCATAGGAAAAATTTTGTAGTGGGCTTGAATAAGAAAACTCACGTTTATTTTCGTGTTTTAAACGAAGCAGTAACAGTGTTAATAATAATTATAGTTATTATGGTTATTGTAAAACCTTTTTGATTTTCTAGCCTAATGCTGAACCATTCAATAGAGTATAAGAATTGTTACTAAATAGTTTATTCTGATGTTCCATAGTCTAAGTAGAGTACTTAAGATATAGATTCTTTGTTTTTGTGTGTTATCCTGATTAACAAGAATTCGCAATAGTATTATAATGAGTAAGTTAAAAAAGCTTAGTGCTGGACTTTCTTTGACAGGCCTGATTGGTAGTGATGATATAGATATGCAAAGGGCAGGAAATAGAAAGAAGAAATATCAATTTTTGGATAAGACGTTCGCATGGATTAATGCGATGATAAATTTTATTTTTAAACGTGAGAGTAATAACGCAAATGAAGTCCTAAAAGTCACATGGGGGCCACTGTTTTTTGGTTTAGTGGTGATGTTCATCTTTTTTGGAATAGGTGGTATTTGGTCTGCTATAGCTCCAATTGACGGAGCAGTGCATGCAAGTGGAGAAGTTATTGTCTCTTCAAATAGAAAAATAGTGCAACACTTGGGTGGGGGAATAATAAGCAAAATTTTAGTAAAAGAAGGTCAAACAGTTAAAAAAGATGAGCCTTTAGTTTTATTAAGTGATGTTAACGAAAAGGCAAATTTGAGTATAATTAAAGAAAAACTCTTATCACTTTTGGCAACTGAAGCAAGACTTATTGCAATTAGGGGAGACTTAGATACGCTAGAATTTTCTGATGAGGTTAAAAGATTATCTAACGATGAACTTGTAAATAAAGCGATAAAGAATCAGGTAAAGTTGTTCAACTCTCAGAGAAAGAGTATATTAGGAAAAACTGACATACTGCAACAACGTATAAAGCAGTTAAATGCTGAATTAGCAGGGCTAAATTTTCAACTAAATGCAGCCCATAAGCAATATGACTTGATAACTGAGGAGTTAGAAACAAAAAGACAATTGCTTGATAGTGGCCATATAAGCAAACCACACATTTTAGCTTTAGAAAAACAGTTTGCTGAAGTTGAGGGTAGAGTTGGACATTACCGTTCTGCAATATCTCAAGTACAGCAAAAGATTGGAGAAAATGAGTTAGAGATTATAAATGTGAAGAATGATGCTCAAGAAAGAGCAAATGCTGAGCTTAAGGAAGTTAATACATCTATTGCAGACTTAAAAGAGAGGCTGATGGTTGCTGAAGATTCGTTAGCACGTACAATAATTAAATCACCTCAAGATGGTATAGTTACAGATATAAGATACCACACTGAAGGTGGTGTTATACAATCTGGAGTTCCAATCATGAGTATAGTACCATCAGATGATGATCTAATAATAGATGCTAAAGTTCTAACCAGAAACATAGAAGAGATACTGTCAGCAAGCAAGAAAGATAGCAATATAGTCTCTATCGACGGACTAGAAGGGCTGAAAGTTAAAGTAAGGCTGAGCGCTTATAGTGCACGTCGCTTAAGTTTAATTAACGGTATAGTAAACCATATTTCCCCTGATGCTCTTGATGATCCAAGGATGGGGCGTTATTATTCAGTGCGAGTGGTGATACCAAAATCAGAACTTGCTCAATTTAAAAACGTATACCTATATCCTGGTATGCCGGTAGAAGTATATATAGTTACTCAATCCCGCACTCTTTTATCGTTCTTGTTTACACCTATAATTGCAACATTCGATAGATCTTTCATAGAGAGATAATTTATTTGGCTTTTCTAAAAAATTTGTTTACAGAGTTTGATATGCAAAAAAATTTACACACAAGTAGTGTATTATTTTCTATAATATGTAAATCTTTGATTTAAGATGCAAATGCTAACGTAAACATTAAAGGTTAATTAGTAAACTCAGCTGTATAATAGAATTAAAGGAATTAGTAAGATTTTTACCTCAATGAATTATAAATAGGTAAACTTACCTAAAGTTTAATAGTGTCTGTTACTGCTTTTAGGTGTGAGGCTAGAGGGTTATTAGCAATAACAGACACTATTAAACTTATTATAGAACTTCCTTAAAGTAAATACTTAACTTAAAATATTATAATATTTTAACTTAAAATAGATTCATGTAAATGCTTTTTCCTCAAGTTAGTATCGTATTATTATATTTATTAAATGCTAAAAAAACATTAATCATCATTTACTTTTGATTCAATATTTAGCAAAACACTTGTGTACATTTTATAATCTCTGTTTGCATAGTAAGTTTATATATATTATTATACAGTTAGTTTTACAGCAAAAAATATGGTGAAGTTATTTGCATTATTGATAATGTTTTACTCAAACATATCAATTGCTTCTGCTCCTACTTCTTGGCAATTTGGATTTCCTGCGCCTGCAACTGAGATAATGGAGGTTGTAGTTAAGTCACATTCGTTTGTGGTGAGTGTAATGATTGCAATTATGCTTTTTGTATGGGCCCTGCTTGCTTATGTAGTGTTTCGCTTTCGTAAGGGTAAAGTGAAAAATGTCAGTAAAATAACTCATAATACCTTTGTAGAAATTATCTGGTTTGTTATACCAACGATTATTGTTGGGGTATTGGCTTTTAAAAATGCTGAATTAATTAAACTACAGGAGAAAGTGCCAAAAGCTGACATAACACTAAAAGTTGTTGGTCATCAATGGTATTGGAGTTACCAGTACCCAGAATATCAAGGTATTTCATTTGACAGCTATATAAAAGGAAAAGAAGACTTTACCGAAAGAGATTTAAAACTATTCTCTGTTGATAATAACGTTATTTTACCTATCAATACTAATATTCGTTTACAAGTGACAGCAGGAGATGTAATACATAGCTGGGGAATACCGGCTTTTGGTATAAAAATTGATGCAATACCAGGTAGGCTGAATGAAGCATGGTTTAACGTTACAAAGTCCGGTATTTATTATGGGCAATGTTATGAACTATGTGGTCAAGGTCATGGATTTATGCCAATTGTTGTTGAAGCAGTGAGTAAAGAAGATTTTAATAAGTGGATTGAAGATAAAAAATTAGTAAGTTAAGTTTGGAGTATAGATATGAGTGATGTACCAAAAGGTATAAGACGTTGGCTGTTTTCTACTAATCACAAAGATATAGGGACACTATACATTATTTTTTCCATATTAGCTGGAATTATTGGTGGATTATTATCGGTAGTTATTCGTACTCAGCTAATGCACATTAATATACTTAACAATAATTACCAGCTATATAACGTAATGATTACAGGGCATGCGGTAATAATGGTGTTTTTTATGATAATGCCAGCCTTAATGGGAGGATTTGGTAATTGGTTCGTACCTCTCATGATTGGTTCACCAGATATGGCATTTCCTCGTATGAATAATTTAAGTTTTTGGTTATTAGTATCGTCTTTTATTTTGCTCATTCTCTCGGTGTTTGCTGGCGAAGGTCCTGGGACAGGATGGACTTTATACCCACCTCTATCGCAAATCATGTCTCACCCAAGTGTAGGAGTTGATCTTGCTATACTTGCACTTCATGTTGCTGGTATGTCATCAATTGTTGGGGCGATCAACTTTATAGTCACTATATTCAATATGCGTGCAAAAGGTATGTCGCTCACTAAGATGCCACTATTTGTTTGGTCTGTTTTACTAACGTCATTTATGTTAATTGTTGCCTTACCGGTACTTGCTGGTGCTATAACTATGCTGCTAACAGATCGCAATATTGGTACTTCCTTTTTTGATCCTGCTGGTGGCGGTGATCCTGTGTTATTTCAACACCTGTTTTGGTTTTTTGGTCATCCAGAAGTTTACATAATTATTTTTCCTGCATTTGGCATTATAAGCCAAGTCGTGTCAACTTTTTCCCATAGGCCAGTTTTTGGTTATAAGGGAATGGTTTATGCCATGATAGGTATAGCAGCATTTGGTTTTATGGTTTGGGCTCACCATATGTTTACTGTTGGACTTAGCGAAGATGCTGCTGTATTTTTCAGCACTACAACAATTTTTATTGGCGTTATAACTGGTGTAAAAGTCTTTAGTTGGATTGCAACTATGTGGGGTGGGGCGATTGAATTTAAAACCCCTATGCTATTTGCACTGGGTTTTATTTTTATGTTTGTTGGTGGGGGTATAACAGGGATAATTCTTTCTCACGGTGGAATAGATAAGCTTTTGCACGATACCTATTATGTCGTTGCTCACTTTCACTACGTCATGTCGCTTGCTGCATTATTTGGGGCCTTTGCTGGTTTTTATTATTGGATAGGTAAAATGTCAGGTAAGCAATATAACGAGTGTTTAGGAAAGATACACTTTTGGCTCACTTTTATTAGCACCAATGTTACTTTCTTACCTCAGCATTTCTTGGGGTTAGCTGGCATGCCAAGGCGTATACCTGATTATCCTGACGCATTTATTCCTTGGAATTATATATCCTCAATTGGCTCATATATGTCATTTGTTTCAGTTATGTTTTTTGTGTTTATAGTTATACATCTCTTCAAATGGGGCAAAAAAGCTGTAGATAATCCTTGGGAAGGTGATACTTTAGAATGGACGGTATCTTCACCGCCGCCTTTTCATACTTTTGAAAAACCACCAGTGATAAAATAGAATGTACACAAGTGTTTTGCTAAATGTTGAATCAACAATACTGGATTTTTGGCATTTGCTAAAGCCAAGGATAATGTACCTTGTAGTGTTTACTGCAGTTGCTGGAATGATTGCTGCGCCGGGTAGCATTCATCCTTTTCTTGCACTAATATCTCTGATATGTATTGCTCTTGGCTCAGGATCTGCAGGTGCAATAAATATGTGGTATGACAGAGATATAGACTTGCTTATGGAGCGGACAAAAAACCGCCCTATACCTTCAGGTAGAGTTTCTGCAGAAAGTGCGCTTGAGTTTGGTATAACTCTTGGGGTATTATCAGTATTTATCATGGCAATAGCGGTGAACTATGTTTCTGCTGTTTTGCTTGCAATTAGTATATTATTTTATGTTTTCGTATATACAATTGGGCTTAAAAGGCGTACTCCGCAGAATATCGTTATTGGTGGTGCAGCAGGAGCTTTTCCTCCAATGATTGGCTGGGCGGTTGTGACTAACTCTGTAAGTTGGGAAAGTTTTATTCTATTTTTAATAATCTTTATGTGGACTCCGCCACATTTTTGGGCTCTATCTTTAAATAGTTCTAAGGACTATGTAAAAGCATCAATTCCAATGTTTAATATTATCCATGGTCCGGAAAAGACAAGAAAACATATATTAATTTATAGTGTATTATTGGTGTTAACTAGCTTACTTCCAGCACTATTTTTGAAAAAGCCTCTATTGTACCTCAGTATGGCAATGATTGAAGGTTGCGTTTTTATTTGGTATGCTATATCAATTATAAGGCTTAAGAGTCATAGCTCGCAGAAAAAAATGTTTTCTTACTCAATTTCTTATCTATTTTCTCTGTTTGCTAGTATTATTTTTTGTTCTATTGACTTGTTTTAATTATGAAAGAACATAAAAACTATCTTTTACTTTCTCTTCTAATAATACTCGTTATAGCACTTTTTTTTATTTCCATAATAAAATTTAAAGGTGTGGCTTAAATTGCCTCTATATCTATAAAAATAGTATTTTCATAAAAGTAACGGTATACTTTAATTCATTCACTATAGTAAAGATGAATAAAAAGGAAGTGACAATATATACAGATGGAGCATGCCTTGGTAACCCTGGTTTAGGGGGATGGGCAGCAATCATATTATTTCAAAATCATAGAAAGAACATCTGTGGTAGAGAAGAAAATACTACAAATAATAAAATGGAGTTAACAGCAGTGATCAATGGACTGAAGGTATTAAAATTTCCTTGTAATATCAGTTTGTATACGGATAGCCTCTATGTTAAATACGGTATAACAGAATGGATAAATAAGTGGAAAATGAACGGCTGGAAGACAAGTAATAAGAAGTCAGTAAAAAATATAGAATTATGGAAAGAATTAGACGATATTGCTTTGCAACATGAGATTAACTGGAAGTGGGTGAAAGCGCATAATGGTGATAAATACAATGAAGAAGCCGACAGTTTAGCAAGAAAAGCAATAATCGATGCTTAAAAAAGTCGCTATATCATTTTCTATAATTTTATTATTTATATTCTGCTTCTTTATCTTTTTTAAAGGCGAGGGTCCTTTAGAAATCAATATTAGTTATATTAATTTTTATATAAAGAAAAAAATATCGAAAATATTTGCCAATTCAGATGTCAACATGGAGAGTACCTCGGTTATTTGGCAGAAAGATGGCAAACTAGTCATTACAGATTTAAAAATAAAAAATACTGATTTTACCATAGAAGTCCCTGAGCTTCTCGTACACTTTAAGTTAAGCTCCAGAAAATTCTCTCAGGTTTTAGCTGATAATGTACACGTATATATCAAAATGGAGGAGAGCAAAGGGATAACAACATCTGTAATGACAGACAAGGCAAGTAGTACAAAAAATCTGCTGAAGGCAATAAGAAAAATTTTTTTCTACTTCAATGCAGACTCAAGGATTGAAATTACTAATATTGCCATTAATAAAAATACGGAAGGTGAATTCTTGATTGATAAAGTATATGCAGGGAAGGGGGAAGATTTCAATGTTTTGGATATTCGTATCCATACAAAAGAAGATAAAGGGTTTCTAGATGATTTATCTATCACGATAAAAAATCGCAATAATTTGTTAAATTTGTATGGAACATTTTATAACCTAAAGTTGGGGCTGTTTAACGAGTTTTCCACACTAGTTAAAAGTTACAATTTGGACAAGGAAATAGGATTCAAAGGGAACTTCTCAATGAGAATTAATAGACAGGATGAAGTTGTAGATGGAAACATATATGTATTAAATACAGAGAATTATTCGGACAAAAACTTAGCTTTAACTAATGTAAATGTAAATTTGACATATAATGATGAAATCATCAGCGTAAAAAACTTTCATTTTAAGTTAAATGGTATGTACCTTTCTTTGATTGGCAAAATGAACTTTAGTACAAATCATACTCTGCTTAGGGTCAACATTAGTAAGTTTGCCGCGAAGGATTTATGTACTTATGTACCAGGTGGTATAGTGAACAATAGATTTAAAAAATGGTATTGTGATAATATTGATGGGGATATTGTAAATACAATCATAAGCTTCAACGGCAAAATTAACAATTTAGTTGATAATGATTTCTCAGGTATTGTGATAGCTGCTGATATAGAAAATAGCAGCGTAAAATTTGATAAAGATTTTGAGCAAGTGAGAGAATTAAATGGTAATCTAATTCTCAAAAATAACAACCTCACAATTACTGTAAATAGCGCTAAGTTTCAGAATTTCACTATCGATAGTGGTGGTATTGAAATGAACTCTCTCAGTAGGGAGGATTCTGTTCTTACCATTAATGGTCAGGCTGTAAGTGATGCTTATGGGTTATATGAGCCTATAAAATTTAAGCTGGATGATGTGGTAAAATTTGAAAGAGATAAAGTAGGTGGAATAGCAAATTCTATATTCAATTTTCGTATTTTTAATCTAAATGGTGATAGTAAAAAAGTGGACTTCTCAGCAAATTTCTATTCTGAAATTGATAATTTGGTCGTATATAATGAAAGTCTTGGTAAATATAATATTAAACTTAATTTTGGTGAAGGTTTCGTTGATTTAAATGGCAGTGGTATGGTGAATAATACACAGCTATTATTTGATCTAAAAAGTAGAAATAAAAATGAAAATTTTGCCTGGAGTTTGACTGGAGATTTGCCTGCTCAAATGCTTAATTTCGGTGATGGTTACATCAATGTAAATATAGAATCAGTGGTAAATCAAGATAAGATGGGATATATTAATGGTAATATAGATTTATCAGAGCTTAAGTCACGTTCAAGCTACTTAGGGTGGAGAAACCATTTTGAAGATCACAATAAAGTTTTATTTTCTACAAGGTTAAAAGGAGTAAGTGAGTTATTAATAGACAAACTAGACGTTGTGGGAAACGACTTAGATATAAAGTTCAGTGGAAGAGTAGAAAATGGAAATTTATATCTAAATTCTAGCAACTTTAAATTACCTGATAATAATTTTAGTATAGAAATTGAATCAGGTAAGGAGAAAAATGCCATAACTATTCACGGTGAAAAAATCAACTTAAGTGATGTTTTAGGTTTACTTGGCAAAGATAGTAATGGATTAAATAACAACGTAGAAGTTACTATGAATGTTGACAATGTAATTATGAAAGAGGGCATTGTGATCAAAAATGCTAAGCTGAATGTAACATGTACTAAAGGTGATTGTAGTGGAAGTCAATTTACAGGAAAGTTTTCAGAGGATAATAGTAGTGTACTAGCAGAATACAGTGAAATAGGGCTAGAAGTATATGCAGATAATTCAGGTATGCTTTTGCGTTCTTTAGGTATTGGTAAATCAATTAAAAACGGCAAGTTATCTTTTTATCTATCTTCTCAGAGAGAAAATGGGGAGCATTACGGCATGTTATCTATTAGCAATTTCTATATCAAAGATGCTTCACTGCTTACTACTTTACTATCGATGTCTTCACTGCCTGGTATTGTAAATGCCATCAAGAACGAAGGTGTGCATTTTCATAAGTGTAATGCACCTTTTTCATATAAAGATGGCACTGTTGAAATTGAAGAGTCTTGGCTTGAAGGAGCGGAACTGGGCATTAGCACTAGTGGTAGGCTCGATATTAAAGATTATAAATTCCAGGTTGAAGGACAAGTAATACCAGCATACTCAATTAACAAATCTTTGTTGAAAATCCCTATAATCGGGAAACTTCTGACTGGTGGAAAAAGTAGGGGGATTATTTCAATAGACTACAAAGCAAATGGTGATGATAAGAACAATAACGTATCTGTTAATCCTATCTCTTCGCTAACTCCAAGCTTATTTAAGAGGTTATTAGGAATATTTGATCGTATTATGACAAAAACTAATGAAAGCATTTCAAAAGGTAGTGTGAAGAAGAAATTTAGCTCGATATGACTGGAAGGAAAGTTGTTTATTAATGTTTAGTTAGATGACAAATATTAGATACAATAAACAGAGGAAGTTAGATAAAATAATTAAGGGAACAAGAATATAAAGGTTTAACTTGAAGTAACCGGATAAAACCTCAATCACACTTCCAAACGCTGGTACCCAAGAAAGCAACATAACTGCACAAATCAGTAAATTCTTTACGGTTTTTGATGTTTTATCTTCGTTCTCTAATTTGTGGTATAACCTCCTGGTAAAAATTGTTATTCTACCTAAATACCAGTTAGCTATTCCACCAAGACTAGATCCCAATACTCCAAAAATTAATATAAGTAGTGGATTGTAATGTGATCTAAAGCATAACATAGTGTGAAGTACAAAACCTTGATGTATGGGTAAGATAAGCGATGATACTAGGCTATCTGTGAATAACAGGAGATAATTTTCCATACCAAGTTGTTGTCCCGTCTTCATTGTCAGAAATTGTAACCCCCATTTGTTTCAACTGCTCCCTTATGTTATCTGCAGTATCATAATCTTTATTTTGTTTTGCTGCTCTTCTCAAGTCTATCAACCTTTCTATTTCTTGATGACTTACACTACTTGCAAACCACTCTTGATAACTTGATTCAAGAAGACCGATGAACCTTGCGCTTTTAACGAAGCTCTCAGTTAATTTAAGTTTCTCACATTCATTACTAGTCTTGTTGATTGCTGTAGCCATTTCATGTAATGTAGCTAAAGCTTCAGGAATATTTAAATCATTTTTCAAAGCCTCTATAAAGTCTTTAGAGACTTCTGCATCACTTTCTTTAACACATGTACCACGTAATAACCGATAAAACTTATTTAAAGTTTCTTGCGACTCAGAGATAATACTTTCTGTCCAATCAAGCGGTTTTCTGTAGTGAGTTTTAAGCATCGCATAACGTATTACTTCACCCTTTATTCCACTATCTAGCAAATCCCTTACTTTAACTATATTAAACAAGGATTTACTCATTTTCTCTTCATTTACCGTAAGGAAACCGTTATGTATCCAATATTTTGCAAATATTGACTCGGGAAATGCAGATTTGTTTTGTGCAATTTCATTCTCATGATGAGGAAATTGCAAGTCTATACCGCCACCATGAATGTCAAAATCCTTGCCAAGATAAGCATATGACATTGCTGAACATTCTATATGCCATCCTGGTCTTCCCTCTCCCCATGGACTATTCCAGTAACTTGAAAGTCTATAGTCAGTATCGTTTGCAGGTTTCCACAGTACGAAATCTCCTGGATGTCTTTTACTTTCATCAACTTCCACTCTACTGCCATGATCCAATTCATCAACTTTTTTTCCTGATAGCACACCGTATTCAGGGTAAGACTCTATACTGAAATATACGTGTTTATTGGATTCATAAGCATGACCAGATTGCAGTAAAGACTCAATTAACTTGATAATGTTATTTATGTTTTCTGTTGCTTTTGGTTCATATGTTGGTTCTGCACAATTTATGCTTCTCATATCTTCATGAAAAGTCTTGGTGTAATATGTGCTGATGCTTTCTATATTACTACTCTTCTCATTTGCTGCATTGACTATTTTGTCATCAATATCGGTTATATTACGCACATAAGTAACTTTGCCATAACAAAATTTAAGTAACCGAAATAACACATCGTAAACAACAATAGAACGTGCATTGCCTATATGTGCCGTGTCGTATACCGTTGGTCCGCAGACGTACATTTTTATATGATCTTTATTGATCGGTGTAAAGGGCTCTTTTTTTTTTGTTAAAGTATTGTAGAATCTAACCATATATGAAGCTTTTAAGAAAAGAAAATGCTCCAAGTATAAGCTGTGGTCCTTTAACTATCACAACAAGGGTGAGTAATATCCCACATAAAGATAATAAGACTCCCAGTATAGAGAGAAGTCCATCTTTGCTCATAAGACCAAGTGAAATGAGAGTTGTGCCAATTGCGGGAATAAAGTTAGTAAGAGGTAGTGGAAGAGCTATTGATAACGCACAAAGCAGCATTATAAAAGCTAGAATTTTTTCACCAGGCCCGTAAAAAATGAAAGACATTCTTGGTTTCATGAACTTTTCTATTTTTTTTAATGCAGGTGAAGTTTTTTCTACCACAAGAGCTAGTGTTGAACGTTGAAAAGATTTTCTTTCTAGCCAATTAGGCATCCAAGGAGAATCAAACCCAAATAGAAGCTGCAGTGAAAATAAGATTAAAGGTATAGAAAGAATAGTTGTGTAGCCAGGTGGAACAGGTATAGGTATCGACAGCGGCAAGGAGAAGATGATTATTAAAATACCAAAACCGCGCTCATGTAAAGCTGTTTTGATGTCGAACAATGTTACTTTATCACTATTGTTGTTATTGGTATCTGCAACCTCTTTGAGAATATCAGAAGCCAATTTTTTATCTTCAGTCAATTTCTCACTTTTTTCCACAGTTACCCTTTAATAACAATATAACTTCTAACTAACATAGTTATTGCTATATTTCAATATCTATTATTCATTTCATGCTGTACTTCATTCTTTTATTAAAGTGTTGTAAAGCTTTTAAGAAGAGAAAGTGTTACGGTTATAAGTTTTAGTCCTTTGGTTATTACAAGAAGGGTAACCAATAACGCACAGAATGAAACTAACACTCCTAACGTAGATAAAAATCCATCTTTACCCATAATGCCGAGTGAAATAAGAGTTATACCAATTGCAGAAAGGAAGTGAGTAAAAGGTAATGGAAGAGCTATTATTATTGCACAAAGCAACATCATAAAAGCTAGAATCTTTTCACCCGGACCAAGAAAAATAAAAGACATTCTTGGTTTCATGAACTTTTCTATTTTTTTTAATATAGGTGAAGTTTTCTCTACCACGAGAGCTAGTGTTGAACGTTGAAAAGATTTCCTTTCTAGCCAATTAGGCATCCAAGGAGAATCAAACCCAAATAGAAGCTGCAGTGAAAATAAGATTAAAGGTATAGAAAGAATGCTTGTATAGCCAGGTGGAACAGGTATAGGTACTGATAGCGGTAAAGAGAAGATGATTTATTAAAATACCAAAACCGCGCTCATGTAAAGCTGTTTTGATGTCGAACAATGTTACTTTGTCACTATCGTTGTTATTGGTATCTGCAACCTCTTTGAGAATATCAGAAGCCAATTTTTTATCTTCGCTCACAGTTTCACACTTTTTTGCATAATTGCCCTTTAATAACATTCTAACTAACGTAATTATTAATATATTTCAGTTATACCTATTCAATTCTTTAGCCTTGTTTAAATAAATGACACGCACTAGAGTGCGTGTCACGAAACATAAGGACGCTAACGATCTGGTTCGTTAGATGATAGTTTCTCTGAATCCTTAAGTTCTTGTTTAAGGTTTTTAATGCCTTTTCCTAAATCACCCATAACTTGTGGTAATCTACCTGCACCAAACAGAACTAAGATTATTATTAAGACTAGAAACAGTTGCCATGGTCCTAAACTCATTTGTACCTCCATTGAACTTTTATATATTAAAACCTGACAAAGAGCCAGGTAATGCATAAATTATATCACCTTTATTTTATTATAGGTCAAAATTTTTGATCTATTTTGTAACAGTTTCATGCTAGCTTGAAGAGACTAGGTTTCGTTTAACTGTAAAGTAGGAGGAAGATCATTGAAAAATTTTGCTAACGTATCATCTTTAGGTCTGTGGTATATGTAGCTAGGAACTCCTGATTGAATAATTTTACCATTTTTCATCACGTAAATAAAATCTGCAACTTTCAACGCTTCTTGCGGATCATGAGTTACCATGAGTACAGGAATATTTTTGCTTCTAAAAAGTGACAATATATGGTGCCTTATTCGATATTTGAGCAGTATATCTAAATTAGAAAATGGTTCATCGAGCAAAACAACATCAGGATTTTGCGCCATTACTCTTGCTATTGCAACTAATTGTTGCTGTCCTCCTGATAAAGCATGAGGGTACATGTTTTCATATTTTTCTATATTAAATAGCTTTAAGATTTCCAATGCAGTAAGGTATTTTTCTTTCTTAGAAGTACTGCAAATAGCAAAAGTTATATTTTCTATTACTGTTTTATGAGGAAATAATGCAGAATGCTGAAAAATCAATCCGATATTTCTACGCTCTATAGCAATTGACACTTTGTTACTTGCAACTAATTTATCATTTATAACAATGGTTCCAGATTTTGGATTTTCTATTCCTGCGATTAATTTTAGAATTGTTGACTTGCCACAGCCAGAATGACCTAGTAAACAGGCAACACTTCCTTTCTTCACTTGAATGTTGATGTTGCTTAAAGCAAAGCCATCTTGATTGCTATAAAAGTAACTAATATTGTTAACTAGCATTAATCTTTCAATTGGAATCGTATTATTAAATATAACAGTATTACATTCAAGAAATACAGAAATATTTTTTATTATTGTGAATTAATTGTACAGGGTGCCTAGAAAAATGCGAGACTTTTTGCTATAATTTTGCATAAATAGCATAAGACATGGGACTATAGCTCAGTAGGATAGAGCGTTGGATTCCTAATCCGAAGGCCGTGCGTTCGAATCGCACTAGTCCCACTTAATTTTGATAAAGTGGTTTAACAATCAAGAAATTATAATTGGTTTGAAAAGTGATTCTAGGAGCTAGATTGCATGGTTTCTCAAACTTGAATTTACAGGTTCAACCTTATTTTCTCTCATTTCGCTGTAACTTGGAAGTGTAAAATTTTTTACATGTAATCCAGTTACCATTACAACTAAAATAGCTAGGACACTGCAAACTAATGCACCAGCTAAAGATGGAACCGTCACAGCAGCAGCAACAAACAATCCTGCAATAACAACTCCAACAACATCACTCCTTAATGAGGCGTAAAAACTCTCCTTACTTTTTTTGTATTTAGTTTCTTTTTCATGTGGTGGAGAAAATTGAGCCTCTACAAAGCCGTTAGCTTTCTTATCATTATTTGGTGTGACAGTTGGGCCAGTCCTTGTTGATACAGGTGCTTCATTTTTGTTATTATTACCATTAGTACTAACTGGAGGCGCTGTTGCTACAGGTCTACTAATAACATTTCTATTACTATTGGATACACTATTTGTTTCTATGTGGAATGTTTCTTGTTCCTTATTTGTTGCTGATCCATGCGGCACAATTATTTCTCGATCATTTTGTATCAGTGCTGTCGCTGCTACAGAATTCTTTTCTGCAAAAGCAGTGCAGAATGCATCATCTTTTAATTGTTGGTATAATCTGTACAATTCATCTTCAGGATTTAACTTTGATTGCTCTGCATTAATATTTCGCAGTAGCGTGCCTAGAATCTCAGCATTACTGTTATCAGTATAATGAACAACAGAGCATAATATAGATTTGTCTTCTTCAATTTTGCTAACGTAATACCTTCCTTCTTGACCGATTGCATTGATGATGGTCATTCCATTTTGTAAGAGAAATTTTATAACGTTCAAATTTTGATCTTTAATTGCATATTCTAGTACAGCATTTTTTTCACATTTGCTCTGAAGATTAATTCCCTTCCTTTTTAACCTTTTTTGCAAATCTTCAAAACTAGTAACTGTGCTATCCTGTTTTGTAACCCTATCTATATCAAGACACAGATTCCTAATGTCATCATTATTTAGCGTGAGACCAGTGCTTGTATTACTGACATTGGACTCCGCTCCATCAGGTGTGTTTTGCTTCTTGTTTATTGCTGATCTAAGCAGTGCAATTATTACACAGCTTGAGAGATATTTATTGTGATCAGAATTGCTGAAATCGACTTTAAATTCAGAATCTATTTGAAGTTCTTTTCTAAGTGATAATTTTTTCTCTTCAATTATTTCTAAAAGATTTCTTATGCCATCTTCTGGTACGCCTTTCATATACTTTAAAAGTAACCTAACTTTTGTTAGTTCACCATCTATAGAGGCATGACTCAAAGCCTGAACTTTCTCTTCTCCAGTAAATCTTTTGTTATTCAAGAGTATCTTCATAACTTCAGTGCTCTCATTGTGAGGAGCTGTGTTAAGAACCTCTAGTATTTTCGTATGATCTATGTAATCTAAAAATATCTCAAACTCTTGAACTTTACCTTCATTAACGGCGGTCAACAAAGCATTCGATTTTCTTTCTTGATCAAATTTATCGCTATCCAAAAATATCTTTATAACGTTAGGTTTTTCACCTGACACAGCGTAATCTAATACAGTTTTAGAAGTAGTATCTCCAATATCAATTTTAATATTTGACTTTGCGAGCAATTCAACAATTTTTAGAAATGTATCATAATCATTTAAAATACTGCTTTTCCCTGAGCGGAGAATATCCATAAACAAATCACAAATCTTTGCATCTGTTGGCCCACTTTGTTTTAGCTTCTCACCAAATTCCTGAGCAGCTATATTAGGATTATCAGTTACAAATTTCTTTACATCTTCATAAGTTAAATTACCGATCATATTCAAATCTTACTATTATTGCTATACGCTTATTATATCAACTTTTTCATTATTCAGTCAAGTAATCTTGCAGTATCAAATGGCATGATATATATTGATTTATGATTCTCGAGCAAATGATAGAAGATTTAGCCTATAAGTTAGTGAAAGTAACCGAAGCTGCAGCACTTGCTGCATATAAATTGGCAGGCCTTGGTAATGAAAAAAAGGCCGATCAGGTTGCAGTTGATGCAATGCGTACGGTGCTAAACTCAATGGAAATAAATGGTACAATTGTGATTGGGGAAGGGGAGAGGGACGAAGCACCGATGCTATATATCGGAGAAAAAGTTGGCACAGGAAGTGGCCCTGAGATTGACATTGCTGTTGATCCACTTGAAGGCACTACGATTTGCGCTCATTATAAACAAGGGGCAATGTCTGTTCTTGCTGCAACAAAAAAAGGTAATTTTTTACATGCACCTGATGTTTATATGGAAAAGATAGCAGTGGGAAAAAATCTCCCAGAGGGTGTAGTCTCACTAAAAAATAGGATTGAGAAGAATCTGGACAATTTAGCCAAGGCAAAAGGATGTAAAGCAAGTGATCTTATAGTAACTGTACTTAAACGTGAAAGACATGATGAATTAATAGCAAAAATTAGGAAGCTAGGAGCAAAAGTGAAATTAATAGATGATGGTGATGTTGCAGCCATAGTTTCGCTAATAAATGGCAATCACGATATGTATATCGGCACAGGAGGAGCTCCAGAAGGAGTGCTTGCAGCAGCAGCGCTAAGCTCAATCGGTGGGCAGATAGAAGGAAGATTAATATTTGACACGGATCAATTAAAAGAAAGAGCAAAAAATTTGAATATCACTGACCCAGAAAAAATCTACACCGTGAAAGACATGGCAAGAAGTGAATCAGTGTTCATTGCAACTGGAGTAACAAATGGAGAGTTTGTGGATGGAGTAAAGTTTGGCCAAGATATTTGTCTGACTAATTCATTAATAATATTGCCTGGTAAAGTAATAAAAATACAAACAAAATCAATATCTTAAACATTTGTCATATGCTGATTATAAAATTTTTATAGAAGGAAGATACTTATAATTGTCTTAAAAAAATGAATTTATATATTAATTTTAGCTTTACAATATTTGGCATTAAGTTATAGTTAAATAGTAATACTAAGAGGTGCTTAATGTTTAGTTCACTAACTAATTTTTTTACTAATACGTCTAAAAAGAAAAGTTCTCAATCTGAAGAAAATAATCATTCTTTCTCTAACAGCACAGAAAGTTTATTAGTCCAATCTACTAAAAAAAATCCTCAACTTGATGATCAAAGTAGAACTGACGCGTCTCCTCAAACAAATCTTCAATTTAGTGAGGATGATGTAAAAAACGTGCTCCAAGACTTCGAAAAATTGGATTTTAAGAACAGTAATGAGTGTTTTAACGAAATAGCAGAAGATTATGAAAGGAGGAAAAAAAGTGACCTTTTTAACTACGTAATATTGAATAAGCGAAAATACATAACAGATATATTAGATCAGAGGCTTGCCCACAAAGATCAAGAAAATTTTAGGAAGAAATTTAGTGAATATCTTCTTAAAATAAATGAGAAAATGAATTATGGGAAAGAATTTCAAAATAAACTTCAATTTTTTGAAGATAGGGTAGAAGAAGTATTATCAGATTTTAGAAAATTGAATTTTGGCCTTAAGGATAATTTGTGTAAAGATGATAAGGATAACGTAAATTATAATAAAGGCTGGCCTGCAGATCCATTTGACAAAATAGCGAATTATTATCGATGGAATAAGAACATTTTCCTTTTTAATTATGTAGTATTAAGTAAGCAAAAAGAAATAATAAGTATATTGAATGAAAAGTCTATTCCTGAAGACAAGCGAAAGAATTTTAAAAAGAGGTTGGGTAGATATCTTCTTCGAGTCGAAGAAGGGATGAGTAACGGACAGGAATTTCTCAAAACTGATAGTGCAGTTGCCTTTTTTGATGGATGTTATGTGCCATGCGCATATGCAAAACGTTCTCTTAATCATTATGATCATCTTAGTATTAATATTTCTAAGCCTGGGTGTAGCTTAGAAATCAGCCGTCTTTTCACTGACAAAATTGAAGGGATGGAAAGAAATAAAAATGAGGTAAAGATAGTAGAAATATACAGTAACGATAAAAGAATAGCAACGGTTGAGAAGAATGATAATGGAAAAAGAAATTACCGCTTTGCAAAAGATGCAACATGAAAATTAGGTGGAGTGTAGAAGATGAGAAAGGTAATTCTGTTGACTGCTTTATTAGTTTAAATGCAAATCCTAAAATTGAGGTTGATCAGGCAATTATTAATGGTAAAGCTGTTCAAGTAAAGGAAATTTTAGAATTAGCTAGGCAAAATAAGGATGTACTTATGGAAGGTAAAGCTTTACATGAATTTTTAGAAGGATATCTGGAGCAAGATGTACAATCACAGGAAGAGATAATAAAGAGATGTGATGAAACTCCTGGAACTAAACTTGATAATCTGGAGATAGGGCGGTTCCCTTTCTCTCCTTTATCTGAAGAGGAGATAGAGGAAGAAGAGAGAAGAGAATATGAAAATTCATGGGCTGCATCAGGAAGGTGCTAGACTAATTAGACATTAAACCTAAAGTGCATTATATTGCCATCTTGCACGATATAATCTCTGCCTTCGAAGCGAATTTTCCCGGCATCTTTGCAAGCTAATTCGCTTCCATATTTTATATAGTCTTCAAAGCTTATGGTTTCTGCTTTTATAAAGCCCTTTTCAAAATCAGTGTGAATTACACCTGCTGCTTTGTCAGCTGTTGATCCTATCTTTATTGGCCATGCACGTGCTTCTTTGGGTCCCACAGTAAAAAAGGTTATCATACTTAACACTTCATACATAATACGTGCTACTCCATCAAGTCCTGATTCTTGTAAGCCAAATTCTGATAAAAAATTCTGTTTTTCCTCTTCACTATCAAGATTTGCAATATCTGCTTCAAGTTTTGCTGAAATACAATAAAATTTGCTTTTGTTTTCTTCCGCCATTTTTTCCACCCTTTTAGATAGTTCATTACCAGTTATGATATTAGTATCTTCAACATTACAGACGTACATAACAGGCTTTGTTGTTAGCAATTGAAGCAACTTCATCTCATCTCCATCGATATTCTCCAAGCTTCTTGCCGGTTTACCTAATTTTAAAGTAGCTAATACCTCTTGCATTAATTCAAGTTGTCTCTTTAGCTCTTTATCACCTTGCTTTGCTTTCTTTTCCAATTGAGGAAGCCTTTTTTCTATGCTATCAATATCAGCTAGAATTAACTCCATTTCCACTATTTCAGCATCTGATATTGGATCTATTTTACTGTTTACATGGCTGATATCGTCATCCGTAAAGCATCTGAGCAGATGAACAATGGCATCAACTTCTCTGATATGACTCAAAAATTTATTTCCTAGTCCTTCACCCTTGCTTGCACCCTTAACCAAGCCGGCAATATCGACAACTTCCAGTTGATTGTAGATTATTTTCCCTGAGTGAGCAATCGCGGCAATTTGTTTCAAACGCTGATCTCGTATTGGCACTTTGCCAACATTTGGCTCGATTGTACAGAAAGGATAGTTTGCAGCTTCGGCTGCACTTGACTCTGTAAGTGCATTAAATAAGGTTGATTTTCCTATATTTGGCAGTCCAACTATGCCACAGTTAAAGCTCATGTTTACTATTTAAAGCAATAATTATTGCATAATTTAAAAATTTTGCTATACTTTAAATTATTTACTTGCTTAGCTTAAGTGAAGGTAAAAGTATGGTTGAATTTAGAGAACGAAAATTACCAAATGATTTTTCTGATGTTCAAAGTCTAAAAAGATTCAAAAATTCAGGACAAGAAATAACTCCTTATCCTGTTATAGGGCGATCTGTTAGCGATGTGGAGCAAAAACTCTCTAGCAGTCAAGTAGTTAAATATAGTACTACAGGTGATGGCAATTGCTTTTTCCATGCAGTGTTTGGTGATAATAGTTCCGGTCCATATAAAGCTGAAAGAGCACAAGATATGAGAATGGAATGGCACAAATTCTTAAGTCAATTTACGTCTTTAGATGATCACAATATGCCAGATTCTTTAAGGAGTCAGCTAGAAAAAGTTTTTTATATGTTTTTAAACAAGCCAGGAGATTTAACTGGCGAGTCTGATAAAATAAAGGAGTTGGTTGAGCAAACAAAAAGGAAAATTGAAAATGTTGAAGATAATGTGAAGAGGTTAGTGAATAAAGCTGTTAGCAAACTTAATATACCGCGTGATCAAGCTATGCTTAATTTAAGAGAATATGCGGAGGCTCTTAATAACCATAGTGAAGATGAGTACGATGACCAATATAACAGTGAATTTATTACACGCTCATTTCTTAATGAATCTAAACTTTACCAAGCTTACCTTAAGGCAATAGAAAGCCCAAATTATTTTATTTTCATTGAAGAAGTTCAGGTATTAGCTTCTTTAGCTAATATTGAAATTAATGTCCATTGTGAAGTGGATGGTAGAGAGGAACAACAAAAGTTTGAACCAAATCCTGAAATGATAAACAATGATCAACTAAATGAATTCTTGAATCGTGAGAGTTATAAATTAAATGACGAGTTATGGGGTAGTAAAGAGAGAGAAACAATATATCTTGAAGGAAATCACTACTCTAGAGCTAAAACTAAGGAAATTCAAGAACAAGAAGACTTCCTATTAGCAAAACGGTTTCAGATAGATGAGATTTTAGAATATTGTAATATTCCAAAAAATATTTCTGAGAGAGCAGAAGTTGAGAAGAGATTTGATGAGTTATTGGCAAAAAATGCTGATGGAAAAATTGGTGATGTTATAGGGCAGTGCATTAATGATGTACAGCAACGTATAAAATGCCTTGAGGAGCCAGTCTTATCAAGAAGGTGCAGTGTGGAAGAAGCACGTGTAGAAAAAACATTTTATCAACAACAAGTACCACAACCTGTAAGATAAGTCTTCATAGTCTATATACTTCTATAGGGAGCATTCTATAATAAAAGCTATGCTCATTTTAACCACTGCTTAATAAGAATAAAGTCTTAGCAAAACAAACATAAGAACAATAGGATTTCCTGCTTGCAAAGCAACTCCAAGATCGGGAGGAAAAAGACTTTTTCCTTGCAAGGCAACTTCAAGAGCAACCCTCACGCACAATCTCTTAACCCAAATGGAAGAAGTAAAAATAGAAGATCAGCGGCAACAAATACTTGTAAAATAATAACTCTATGGTTAATATGCGAAGATTTAAGTAAAAAATGTTGTCATTCTAGTAGCTGATACTAGGCTCCAATGTCAATTACTCGGATAACAAAAAAACACAGGCTTCACATGCATCTGCAGTACTGTATTAGTCTACTATCTTCATTCCCACAACATTATACCCTGAATCAACATGTAAAATTTCTCCAGTTGTACCACTACTCAGGTCGCTTAATAAGTATAGTGCTGCCTTGCCAACATCTTCTATTGTAACATTGCGTCTAAGTGGAGAATTACTTCTATTCCATTCCGATATGGAGTGAAAGTCACTTATTCCAGAAGATGCCAAAGTTCTGATTGGACCAGCAGAAATTGCATTTACTCTGATGTTCTGTGGTCCGAGATCACATGCTATATATTTTACACTTGCTTCAAGTGCTGCTTTACATAAACCCATCACATTATAATTTGGCATAACTTTTTCAGCACCATAGTAAGATAAAGTAAGTAAACTACCGCCATTTAACATCATTCTTTCCGCTCTTTGCGCTAAAGCAGTAAAAGAATAGCACGATATATGCATTGCATTAATAAAGTTGTTTAGTGAAGTATTGACATATTTACCATTTAGCTCATTTTTATCGGAGAATGCTATTGCATGTACCAAAAAATCAATAGCACCCCACTTCCCCTTTATTTCCTTAAAAGCATTATCTATAGTTTCCTCATTTGAAACATTACAGTGCAATATTAATTCTACATTTAATTCACTTGCTATTGGTAATAATTTCTCTTTTATTGGTTCATTTTGATAAGTGATTGCAAGCTCAGCTCCATGTTCTGAGAGGGTCTTTGCTATACCATATGCTATTGACCTCTTATTTATTATTCCGGTTATTAACCCTTTTTTGCCCTGCAATATCATAGAATTATTTGCCTTTTTTATAATTTGAAATATTAACTAGGCAAAGTCAATTATGTTTTAACTGTAGCTAACGTATAAAAATTACTTCCGCATATTTCCAACCTCATTATAATTACAATTAGAGATATTTTAAGAGCTCAAAATCTATCTTTAGTCTGCAGACTTTTTAATCAAACTTATTAAAAAATATATTCTTCAGTGTATATCTGTCGTATATGCACTGCATTTTTTTCTAACTTTTTTTACACAGGAGGATTTTATGTCCAGAATTCCAGATACTTGACCTTTAATTTATAGCTAATAAAAACAACTGGCGCTATTCGCATGGTTGTTAAACATCACAAAATGAAGCGTGATGCGGAAGGAAACCTTGTCGATAAGGAAGGTGAGGATGAAGGTTGAGATTATTATATTAAGTCAAGAGCAAAAACAAGAATTATACAATGGAAAAAGGATTATTGAGGATTCAGCATTAATTATTATTAAAGATTCATGGGAGCTTATTTTTTTGGAAAACCACAAGGCAACACATTGATTTACCTTAGAAGAAGATAGACAGGATCTTATTCATCTCAGCAAGCTACAACGTGATAGTCAAGATAACGTAAGGTTATAAAACTGATAACTCAGAGTCTTTACGTTATCGAATTGTTGTAAAAGCCCTCCAATACTTTTAACGGTATCTTCTAAGTCTAACAATGATCTGTTATTTAACCTTACGTTATCTTGACTATCACAAAAGATAATCCGATCTAAAATTGTCATTCTCAGATTATTCATTTCTATATCATCATTAATATGATCTTTTAATATACCTATAATCTCTAATGCTTGATCTTTCATATCTTTTTCCTCTTCTGCACTATCTGGTGCAAGTATGAGAAAAATTATTCCAAGCAACTCTTGTTGTAATTTTTTTAATTGTTCTAAGTCCATAATAATTAACATTAATATATATATAATTAAACAATATAGTAACATGATTACTTAACCAAGATATATATTAATATATTAAAAAATAAGTACTAAAAAATAATATCCTTTCCTTAGTCGTAAAATACAAAAATAGCGGAGCACCCAGTGCCACAACACTGGGCAACGATAAAGAAGGAAGTAGGGAAAGTTATATGTAATAGTTTGAAACTATTACAAGTTTATATGCTCTGTCCTTGAATATTTGTTTGTTCAATAGTAGTACTTTCCAAATTTTGTAAAGATTCAAGTTCTTCTTGCAGATCCAGTATGTCTTCTATCACTTGCTGATCTTCATCTCTTTCTTCTAATTGTAATGCTGTTGCTCCTTGAGGTGCTTCTAGCAGTGTTTTTAATATTTCTATGCGCAGTTTCTCTGTCATTGCTTTCCATTGTATCACTACTAGCATTTCATTTTGCAGCACTGACATTTTCTGTAGTGTTTTCACTTTTTCTGACAGTCCTTTATTTTCTTTTTGCAATGCTTCTATTTTTCTTTGCTGATACTGATTATCTGAATTTGTCATTGGTAATCCATGCATAACCTACTCCAAGTTAAAATTTAGATATTATTAATTAAGTGATACAGTTTCTTTAGTCAATCAATATATTATAACATTAGAATTAACAGTTGAAAGAATAGAATGAAATATCAGGCAATATTCTCTATAATTAAACTTTTAAGATGGAAAAATGACAATTCGTGTAGGAATTAATGGTCTTGGTAGAATAGGCAGAAGTGTATTGCGTGCTATTTTTGAAGTAGAAAACTATAGCGAGCAAATAGAAGTTGTGGCGGTAAATGGGTCGCTCAGTGCTGAGCAGCATGCACATTTGATTAAATATGACTCTGTTCATGGTAAATTCAGTGGTGATATTGATTTTAACGAGTCTGAAAATTGGCTATCTATAAATGGCAGGAAATTTTCTTTATATAGAGAACGTGGTCCTGAAAATATTCCTTGGAATGTTGATGTAGTACTTGAATGCACTGGTGCATTCAACAAGCGTGCGGAAGCAGCAAAACATAATGCAGAGAGAGTAATTGTCTCTGCTCCAGTTTCAGATGTTGATGTGACTATAGTTTACGGCGTAAATAATGATATGCTCAAAAAGGAGCATAAAGTGATCTCAGCAGGTTCTTGTACTACAAACTGTCTGGCTCCGATTGTACACATTTTACACTCCAATTTAGGTATAAAAAGCGGTTTTATGACCACTATACATGCCTATACAAATGATCAAAATATTCTTGATGGCAACCATAGAGACTTACGTAGGGCAAGAGCTTGTGGCCTTTCTATGGTGCCAACTACAACCGGAGCGGCAAAAACAATTGGTTCTGTTATTCCTGAGTTAAAGGGTAAGCTAGATGGTACTGCTATTAGAGTTCCGGTTAGCAACGTTTCTATGGTTGATTTTAAATTTTTAGCTGATAAGAGAGCAACAACTAAGGAAATAAACGAAATATTTAAGAATTCAGCAAATCATGTGCTTTCCGTATGTAATGAGCCTTTAGTTTCAATAGACTTTGTCCATAACCCTTATAGTGCAATTGTGGATTTAGCTGGTACATATGTCACAGGTGATATCTGTAGAGTTGCAGCGTGGTACGATAATGAATGGGCTTTTTCACTGAGAATGTTAGACATAGCGTTATTGTAAAGTATGAACGAAAACTCACAAAAATATGCTTCATTTTATGAGCACTTTGCGGAGCTTAGAAAAAGGGTTATTTTTTGCTTTCTATTTTTTTGTGTTACCTTCGGGTTTTGTTACTACTTTAAAGAAAATATATACCGCTTTTTACTTGCACCTTTAATAGAAGTTACAAAAGATAGCAATGATTTTTCTCTAATCTATACAGACTTAACAGAAGCGTTTTTTGTATATCTCAGGGTTGCAATAATGAGTGCACTGTTGTTTTCTTTTCCTGTGTTTGCATGGCAATTCTATATATTTCTAGCACCTGGCTTATATAAAAGAGAAAGGGCAGTGTTATTGCCATACTTAATTGCAACACCGGTTTTGTTTGTAACGGGAGCCGCTGTAGTTTACTACTACATATTTCCCCTAGCCTGGAAATTTTTTATTGCTTTTGAACATAGTGGTAAATCTTTCGGTATACCAATAGAGTTTATGCCATCAGTTAGTGAATATTTAGACCTTGTTCTTCAATTCATGTTTGCGTTTGGTACTGCATTTCAAATTCCAGTCATACTAACCTTAATGGTGAGAGTAGGGCTAATCACTGCACAAAGTTTGTCAAATAAACGTAGAATTGCGATAGTGGTAATTTTCATTATTGCTGCAATCTTAACTCCACCTGATGTACTAAGCCAGGTAGGGCTTGCAATTCCAATGCTGGTATTATATGAGCTGTCTATTCTGATATGTAGATATATTGAGAAGAAAGTAAAGGATTAAATCAAGAATATTATTTATAAACAAAGAATGAGCACCGGAGCGCTTTTTCTTGAACATTAAAGTGGAATTATGTAAACTGCAAACTGACACTGGCAAACGACTAAACACTACTGAATCTGTGAAGGGCATGGCGGCTTTGTTGCATGGCTACTAATGTGAAAGAGTGATGGAAGAGATTTATGAGATAAGTTCGAAAATAGGCATACCGATATCAGAAAATTTGTTAATCAAGTAGCATTTTAAGAGCATCTCTTGAGAGCGGTTTATCTCAGATTTATTCTTAAAACTAAATCCAAATGTTTTTTTGAGTCTAAAGAAAAAACTCTCAATACGTGACCGTATTCCATACCCTGTCTGCCTTTTCCATTGAGTTAAATTGCATCTTTTTCTTATATTAATGTTGTTATTTCTTTCCGAGAAGTGGTCTATATTGTCACAGATTTTTGCATTCTTTCTTGGCTTTATAATTGGTTTCAAATTATATTTATTGCATAATTTATATAAACTTGTTGTATCATAAGCTCCATCTGCACAAAGAGGCTTAATCTGGTTCTGTCGCATTTGTAGGGAAGTAGAAAGAAGAAAGATATAATTGTCTAAAAAAAAGCAAAGATGTTTCGTATCAATCAAAAATTGTTGCCATATTTCAAAGGATTTAGCTTTTCAGCGGATGTTATCTGTATACATGATTCTCTTTGAGCTATCGAGATTTGGATGAGTATAAGGGGAGCAAAATGCGTGCGCCAAGAGAAGCGTTTAGAGAACAGTTGGTGAAAATCCAACTTAGGCAAAGTCTAGCCAACAGCCTAAAACGAACCATTATGCTGCGTAAGGTAACGAACGTAGTAAAGCTAATGGAACGGACAATACAGGGTGCAACGAAAGTGAAGGTATTGAGTCCCGAAATTTCCGACATCATAGAGGTCGACATTGTGCATTTTAGTGGAAGACAGCATGAAGGATAACGATAAGGCAAGTTATCACTCACTCTATCGGGATCTAAGGCCGTATCATGTATTGAGATGGGTTCTAAATGAACTTGGGAGATCCTTTGTATTCCTATTTAGGTACGTTAGAACAAGCCAACAAAGGCGAGGACTGGCGAAAGATACAAAGGAAGTCGGACTGATTGATAATACTCAGAGTGTGGGAAAGCCACATACAAGGGGAAGCGATCAGCAATATAGCAACTGGGATAGGGATTGCAAGACTAATACAACAGAGATTGGAGGAATATGCAAAAGAAACTAAACCAGATAGCGATAAGAACAAAGCGAGACAAGCGGTTAAAATTTACATCGCTGGTGCATCTAATTAATGCAGAAAATCTGGCGGAGTGTTATAAGGAACTAAAGCGCAACAAGGCTTGCGGTATAGACCAGGTGACAGTAGAAGCTTACGGAGAAAACCTAGATGAGAAGCTTAAAACTCTAGTAGATAGTAGTTGTCTAAGTGAAGAAGGTTGCCCCTCCTCACTCGACTGCAAAACCGTACGTGAGACTTTGCGCCTCATACGGGAGTGTTAAATAAACTGTGTCAAACCAAGAAATAAAAATATAATTGATATAAAAAAATGGAGGTTTGACATGAGTCAAGTAAACAGAACTACCGGTTTGGTAGACTATAAAGAACTGGAAGCAAATATTCTATCATCGATAAGAGAAGGAAGGCCGCTGACGGGAAGAGATGGAGCATTAACACCGTTTATAAAAAGGTTGCTAGAGGCAAGTCTGGAAGGTGAAATAGAAAGCCACATGTCAGCTAAAAGTGAAGAAAATAACCGAAGAAATGGGAGAAACGCAAAAACTTTACGCACGAGTGGAGGCTCATTTGAGTTGTTAACACCTAGAGACAGGGAAGGAAGCTTTGAACCCCAAATAGTTAGAAAAAGACAAACAAGCCTACATCCAGAACTTGAAGCAAAGGTCTTAAGCACATTTGCCAGTGGCATGGGATACAGAGATATAGCGTCACATATTGAGGAAATTTACGATCACAAAATATCGGCGGCAGAGATATCAAGTATTACTGACAAACTGCTACCAGTAATCAACGAATGGCGTAGTCGTCCGCTGCAGTCTGTATATCCGATAGTTTTCATGGACGGAATATTTTTTAAAGTCAAGGAGGACGGGCATTGTGTAAGTAAATGTATGTATAATATATTAGGTATAGATCAAAATGGCAGAAAAGAAGTATTAGGTTTTTATTTAGCTGAAAGTGAAGGAGCTAACTTCTGGTTGGGAGTACTAAATGATCTCAAAGAGAGAGGAGTGGAAGATATTCTAATTGCATGTGTAGATGGGCTAAAAAGCTTTCCTGCAGCAATAAACGGTGTGTTCCCTAATGCAGAAGTGCAGATGTGTATAGTGCATCAGATACGTAACTCACTGAAGTATGTAGCTAGTAAAGATGCAAAGAGTTTTTTGAGTGATTTAAAGAAGGTATATCAAGCTTCAAGTAAGGAAATTGCCGAGAATTATCTGTTGGAATTAGATGAAAAATGGGGCACAAAGTACCCTATGGTTATAAAATCTTGGCAGAATAATTGGGAAAACCTATCTGGTTATTTTAAGTATTCCGATCCAGTTAGGAGGATAATCTATACTACTAATCCCATAGAGGGGCTACATAGGCAAATTAGGAAATTCACCAAAACCAAGGGCTCATTTACCAACACAAACGCCTTGTACAAACAGGTATATTGTGCTATAAAAAAAGTAGAGCAAAAATGGGTAATGGCTTTGCCTAATTGGGCATTAACTATATCTCAGCTCGATATTTTCTTTCCCAACAGATTGAAAATTCAGTTGAGCTAAAAATGTGGTTTGACACAGTTTATTTAACACTCCCTGTAACAAATAAAATACCAATCTTAAATATTGCTATATTTCACGGTAATTTCTCAACTTGACGCACATGCTTTTGGAACATTCTCATTTGTCAAATAGTTTCTGGCATGCTACACAATCTGTAATGCAGGTTTTAACTTACTTTTACGCAATATTGATCATTCTTGAAAAGCAATCTAACATTTTTTATTCCTTGATTACGAAGCTTTGATGCAGCTGATTTAGCTGCCTGAGCGTTTACAAAAAATGCAACATATCCCTTGCTTTCTGCACTGTTTTGTTTTGGGTAACGTTTCTGCATTTCTTTTTCATATTGCCTTTTGTAGTGAGGAGTACTTTGTATCAATTGTTCAGACCTTTTTCTTAAGTACTCTACTTTTACCTTTGCAAGCCCAGATTTATGAAATCCTAAAACTTGTGCTGCCTTTTCTGATAGATCTATTATTCTACCTTCAACAAACGGCCCCCTATCGTTCACTCTTACAACAAGCTTTCTTCCGTTTTCTAAATTAGTAACACGAACGAAGCAGGGTAGGGGCAAGGTCTTATGTGCTGCAGAAATCAAGTGACGATTAAACACTTCACCGTTGGCTGTAATTGTGCCATGATCTTCTATTCCATACCACGATGCTATTCCTACTTCTTCGTAACAGCTACAGTATTTTGGGTGGTAGGTGATACCATTTATTGTATAGCTATTGCCAATTTTATAATGACCTGCAGTGTGATTACACCTATTGCTAGAACTACAACTACTCATCAAAACGAATATTAGACATAGAAAGGCTAGTTTTTTTATCATTGTACTTAGTGAAATGGTTCGATACCATGAGGATTTTAAATTATACTATAATAAATTTAGTAATAAGTAAACGTCTACTGCCAAATATGCACAGCACTAAAAAAGAAGTAATACATATAATCGGTATAGGTGGAATTGGAATGAGCGCAATTGCTGAAATTCTTCATAATTCCAGTTATAAAATTCAAGGTAGTGATACGCGATCAAACGACAATATAGACAGGTTACAAAAATTAGGTATAGAGGTCTATATTGGTCACGATGCAAGTAGTATTAGACAAGCTCAAATAGTTGTACATTCTTCCGCAATAAAACCTGATAATGTGGAGCTAGTTGCAGCAAGAAATAACAATAAAACCGTTTTGCATAGGTCAGACATGCTGGCTAAAATTATGAAAGGTAAATATGTGATAGCAGTTTCAGGTTCAAGTGGCAAGACGACGACGACAGCTATGATTGCTTCCATTTTTGATCATTCTGGTGCTGACGTCACTGTAATTGTTGGAGGAATATTAAATTCCTATCAGAGTAATGCAAAACTTGGCAAAAGTGACATTTTCTTAATTGAGGCTGATGAGTCTGATGGAACTATGTTAAAAATTCCTGCAGATATTGCTGTTGTAACAAGTATTAATGACGACCATATAGACCATTACGGTACATTTAACGACATCAAAAATGCGTTTTCTCGATTTGTAAACAACGCGAATTTTGCTATTTTGCCTGATTCTGCAAACATCAATCATGATGCGAGTAATTCTATAACGTTTGGGTTCGGAAATGGTAAAATTAGAGCTAGCAACATCAAACAACACAATAATAGCATAGAATTTGACGTGCTGATTAGTATAAACGAAAGTAATCGTATTCCATTGTCCACTACTCGAGTAGTTGAGGGGGGTGGAATAAAAGCAGCCCTTTCTTCATCACCTCAATGCTTGAAACTGGATTCTCGTTTCAATGTTAAACAAGATACTATAGAATTTAAGAGGACAATCCCTAGAAAATCTCTACATTCAAAAAAAGTAAATCGTACTAATGCTATTTGAACAAGCTAGCGAAAAAGTAAGCTAAATTTTTTAAGGTACAAAAATAGCAAGAAACAGTTGTTTGAAAAAAATTGGAATTTGATTGGATTGCTGAAAATTGGCTCTCAAACTTTAGATGCATGAGCAAGATAATACTCTTTAACTAATATAGATTAGGTGATTTGGAAGAGATACATCTAGAGCAGCCGGCAAAGTTACAATACATATTACCGCAATAACTAGAAATGAGAAGGATCTATATGGTGATTATAGATTTTTCCAAACCTTGAAAACAATAAGTAGACAGTAAATTAGAGCTACTGAAGAAAAAACAAGAATAGCTGCACTGATTGCTTGACCGTTGTAAACGTAGCTTGTTAAGCCGATAAAAATAGCCATAACAAAAGCTCTAATGAACGAGAGTGCAGAAGAAGCCGTACCTTTAATTTCAGAAAAACGTTTATTGATGCGTTAAAAACCACTGGCTGGCATATTGCACAACCAATAGAAAAAATAATCATAGATAGTGTTACTAAGTAGAAAGAATGAGGCATAATTACACTGAGTATTACAAGCAATAGAGATCCGATAGCACCCACGCTCGTACCAGAAATTACACACCATACTGCTCCAAATTTTTTGAGGATCTTAATGAAAAATAGGCTAATTAGTGAGAAGGACCCAACTATTGCACCTTGATGTAGTGCATAAATAGTACTGGATAAGCCAAAAGTTTCCATATACAAAAAAGGTCCGCAAGTAATGAATGACATATAAGCAGCAGAGAAGAGGCTCTGCTGCAAAGACAGAACCATAAATTTTGAACTCGATAATAATTTTTTGTAATCTTTCATCATTTTTTTTAGACTAAAAACATCGCGGTCCTTTTTTGTTTCTGGTAACAGAAAAATCAGCAAAACCCAAGAAATAAAACAAAGTATTGCAACACTTGCATAATTGCCACGCCACCCAACAATTTCGTTGATGAAACTGCCTAACACTGGTGCAATTGCCATGATAATTGTTAGAACAGAATTCATGATACCGATAAACTTCACCGCTTCTTCACCTTTATAGCTGTCTGCAATAATTGCAAACACAACCACAGATGCGCTTGCACCAATGCCTTGAATAAATCGGGAAATTAGAAGATAAAAAACTGACGGTGCAACAACACAACCAACAGCACCAATTAATAGAAAAGTATTACCTATGATCATCATTCTCCTTCTACCATAACATTCGGATAATGGACCAAAAAACAACCCTCCTATGCAAAAGCCTAAAAAATTATAAGCAATAGTTAATTGAATTGTGCCTTCTGGTACGTTAAAATAGCGTACTATATCAGGAAAACTAGGTACAGAAATATCAATTTCAATGAACTTAGCAATTAGAGATAGAATTAATAAAAACGGTAGTAACACTTAAAATCTTTAATTAATGAATAAAAATATCACATTTAAAGCGTTGAAAGAAGAACATTTTTCACTATTATTAAAATGGGTAGAAACGCCCCATATAAAGAAGTGGTGGGATGCGGATATAAATTGGACACCAAAGTTAATTGAGAAAAAATATAGCAACTACGTTAAAGGATTCAAACGTTTGAAATCTAAGACACAAATTATTGAAAAACCAATGCACGCATTCATTATTAATTGTGATGGAGTTGATATTGGTTATATTCAATATTACAACAAACATGATTTCCCACCTGAACAGGTCTATAACACTTTAGAACTTCCAGAAAGTTGTGCTGCTATAGACTGGTATATCGGAGAGCTGAATTATGTAGGTAAAGGAGTTGGTTCACAAGCTTTGAATACATTTTTAAACAAATTTGTCTTTAAAGTTTATGAGAATGCCTTTGTCGACCCAGGTATAGCAAATGTTTGTGCAATCCGTGTTTACGAAAAAGTTGGCTTTAAAAAAATTATGGAAAGTAATAGTGCAATTTTAATGATTAAGGCAAGAATTCCTGACAACCATTCAAGATGAGTGTTTTTTCAACAATCTACCTAAATTACTACAAGTGGTTTATAAAAATATACAAGGAGCTTTATACAAACTTAACATAATTTAATCATAAAAATATCATTATTAAGTCCTATATAAGAACAAATTTTGGCACTCAGTGAATCTTTTTTAACTAACTATGAACTTGATTAATTGGAAAATAAATTTTACTTACTTTTACAATACCTTAAAATCTAATATCACTTTATCAGCAAAGATATCACAATAGGCTAGTATGTTCTTTACTCTTTTCCTCAAAATATTACCTATTTACATTACAATACTTATTGGTTACTTAGCAGGAAGATATCTTAAAATTGATAGAAATACTATATCTCAAATACTCTTTTATATAGCTAATCCAATAGTGATTTTATACGGAGTATCTCATACAGAAGTTAATTTAAAAGTAATTTCTCTGCCGATTTTGATATGGTTTATAGGTAGTACTATGTCCTTATCAGTGTATTATCTTTCTTCTTTTTTATTTAAGGACAACACGAGAAATATATTAGCGTTTAGCTCGGGCAGCACAAGTATGGGTTATTTTGGTCTACCGATTGCCATGGCTTTATTTGATGAAGATTCAGTGTCTGTGTATGTTGTCTGTTACATAGGAATGGCACTATTTGAAAATAGCTTGGGATTTTATATAGCTGCAAATGGTATCTATACTGCAAAAGAATGCGTATTAAAGTTACTCAAACTTCCCTCATTATATGCAATGATTCTGGGTTTCTTTTTAAGTATATATGATATACAAATACCCACTTTTTTGACGGATGTTATGATAAATATCAGAAGTACATTTATCACATTAGGAATGGTGCTGCTTGGAGTAAGTATTGCACAAATTACAAATTTTAAAGTAGATTGGAAGCTTGCCTTGACCACTATTGTAGCAAAGTACATATTCTGGCCGTTATTTGTTTTGGGAATTGTCTTGCTAGACAAGCATGTTACAGGTATATACGATGAAAGCATCTATAAAGCACTGATGTTACTGGCTATTATTCCGATTTCTGGATCCAGTATAATACTTGCTAATATTTTAAATTACCAACCAGATAAAGCTACTTTATTGCTCCTAATTAGTACTGCAGTGGGACTATTTTATGTTCCACTTATAATATCATTATTTTTTACTAAACTTGTCCCTTTTTGATCAAAAATTTAAGCGCTAGGCCTATTCACAAAACTTGAATTTAGACTAGACTTCTTGGATAATCATAAAAGAAACTAATCCTTTTTTTCCTCTCCTTTCTTATTTTTTCACACAGAATAGGAAGTTATCAATTGATGGAATTTTCGCAATAATGTCAATAGCAGTAAGATTTCCTACACCTTTTAGCAGGTCTATAGTTGAATTTGGATGTTCTATGAGCAGCAACAAATAAATGTAACTTGCCTTTTTCTATATGATGCTATTAACCGAATAGGTATTCGTTTGACATTTCCATATCTTTGTTATCATTAGTAATACTAAAGGGAAAACTAAACTTAATAAGATTTGGAAGCATAAGTGCGACCTGGGAGTCATGAAATCGTGATGGTTAAATTCCATCCACCATAACATCTGGTTGAAATTGTAACCCATATTTTAAAGATTGGCAACCTTTAGGATGCAAGCATGGGTTAAAGGGTAATACCAAACCCAATAGTGAAATCCCTTCAAGAAGAGTTAGATAAGGTTACGAAAAGGAACTTATGTTTGAATTGTCGTTATCGAATATGCGAAAAGGTTGATAAACCAAAGGTACGGAGAAAATAGGTGATCCAATGTTTATGCGATTGATCAAGATAATAACTTGTCTCCCGGCAAAAGTAAGAACTAAGTCTAACATGAAACGGTTTTATGGAACGGGTAATCACATAAAAGTTCTTATTATCACTTTTAGTGTAATGAGCAGGTAGCTAACCATAGCTTCTATGTGAAAGGATTGTCCAAAAGCCAATGCCTAGGTAATACTTAGGATGCTGACATGGACACTATAGTTTGGAAGAGGTAAAGTTGCTAAGTAGTGGTTAATATGTTATGAACCAACAAAATGTTAGGTATGAATGGAACAGGAAACCCCCTGGCACCAAGCTAGAGAAATCTTCGTTTAAGCTACAAAAGCGAATTTACCGAGCTTCAAAATGTAACAATATCAAAAGATGCACAATCTTCAAAAGGTTATTACTAAAATCAACAAGTACAAGAATGCTCGCTGTCAGAAAAGTAACCCAAGACAATAGGGAAAAAAAGACTGCAGGTATTGACGGAAAATAATCTCAATCAAAAGAAAAGGCTGCAACTAGCACATTCTTTAGATATTGGAAAAAGCAAAACCATCAAGACGAGTCTGGATTCCAAAACCTAGCAAACCGCTGGAGCAACGTCCGCAGGATACCCACAATAGCAGATCGAGCAAAGCAAACACTTGTTAAGATGGCGAAAAAATAGAACCAGAATGGGAGGCAAGAATTTAGTAAACACTTATGGTTTAAGACCTGGTAGATCATGTCAGGATGCGATAAAGTATATTCATCGCACTTGGAAGGAAAACAGCATACATACTTGATGCTGGTATTTCTAGTTGCTTTGATAGCATTGATCATAACACTGCTAAACTCAATACCACACCAACTTTGAAAGAAAATAATAAAAGGATGGCTGAGAGCAGGAGTTATGGAAGATAGAAAGTTTGAACCCACTAAATGTGGGTACAATTCAAGGAGGGACAATTCTCCGTTACTTACCAAATGTTGCATTACATGGGTTGGGACAGCACATCAAAGAAAAACTTAAGGAAGAACTTTTCCAATTTGCAAAAATGAAATATGGTCACTTATCATATAAAATGCACAAAAACAATAAGCATAGTACGTATGCTGATGATTTTGTAATTTTACATGAGGTGAAAGTTGTTTTTGAAGGCAAAGGTTTAGCTGGAAAATGGTTAAAACCATAGGGATTAAAATTGAACCTATCAAAGCAAAAGTAAGCAGCATTAAATCCCTGAATATGAGAAACCAGGTTTTGATTTTCTCAGTTTACAATACGACATTATCAAAGAAAACGGCATAAAGAGACCATACAAGTTAATAATAAACCCAAGTTGTAAATCTGTGAAACAGCATACGTGGAATGATAACAAAGACTCAAAGAATGCTTAGGAATAACTCAAGAAGCTGTAATAAGGCATCTTAATCGGTCATCGGTGGATGGTGTCGATATTATTACAATTCAGTAGTATCAAGTAAGATCTTTAAATCTTTGGATAATATTATGTTTAACAAACTTTGAAATATGGGCGGTATTTAGGCACAATAACAAAGGAAAGTTCTGGATCAAAGATAAATACTTTAAAGGTATAAGAACATGATAACTGGAGGTTTATGTCAAATAACGGAATGTATCTTATTAATCACGGAGACCATGCTATTAAACGGCACATCAAAGTCTTGCAAGACAAGTCGCCATATGATGGAGATTGGTTATATTAGGGGAAAACGGCTAAGTAGAATCTCGAGAAAATCACCAAAACTAAAATTACTGAAAGATACAACAAAATGAAATGTAAGCATTGTCAACTACTTTTGGGTATGATGATATTATAGAAGTACATCATCAAGATAAGTAGAAATAACAATAATATAGAGAAATTTATCTTTGTTACATGGGCGTGTCGTCAAGTACATAAGAAGTGTGCATGACAAGCACCAAATTACAGAGGAGCCGTATGAGGTGAAAGTTTCAAGTACGGTTCTGAAGTCGAGTGAGGAGAGGTGACTTTCCTCACTTAGATAACTGTGAAGAATGCTTAAACGCTTTTGTCATTAATTGGTTTGTAGTATCTAAGTTCTACACAATATAAGGATTGTTTTTTATTTCTGTTAAGCTTATATTAAGAATTTAAGCTTACCTATGAGGTTACTAATCACACTATTTTTATCATTACTCGTGGGAGGAAGTGCTAATGCTAGGGTAATTCTGGATAAGGAGATGTTTTATGTAGAACTAGATGGAAAAGTAGATTTAAGATTTGGCTACGCTTTCAATAGAGATTCTTTTAGCTCTACCAAAGACAAGACCTCAAGTTATTCAGACCTGCGCTTGCTTTATTTACAGCAAGTTTATCCAAATACTAAAATGGGTTTTGATGTTAAGGCAGGAGTAGGAGTTTCTGGTATTGCAAACTTAAAGGCACTAGACATAGAAAAGTTAGAAATGGAGAAGTGGTATTTTATCATAAAGAATCAGGAGTTTGGATCATTTGAATATGGTAAAGGAAGTTTAGTTAGTCAGAGTATGTTAATTAACACTTCAAAAATTTATACAGCTGCTGGAGGAATAAATGGTCATTGGACAAACTATGCAAATCTGCGCGGTAATGGAAAAAAAGATGATGACTCTGGGTATGATAAGGACAAGGTATTTTGGGTAAAACCCAATGTTTACAGCGACTATAATGGACTAGAGCTGAAGTTAAAACAACCAACAATAAACTATATTTCTCCTGAAATCTATAACTTTCAACTTGGATTCAGTTATGTTCCAGGAAAAAATAATTTACAATATAATAATCTAATAGCCGCTAGTCTTTCCTATAAAAATGGCTTATCAGATGAAATAAATTTTACTACTGCTTTGACTGGTGAATTTGCAAGGGAAAATTTAACTGATTGCGAAGGTGGGACTTCTGAAAATTATAAATGCCGTAATCAATTGCTACACTGGAATTTTGGCTTGAAGCTAAAACTTTTTGAACTTGATTGCATTTTTTCGTACGGTAATGGCGGTAAATCTGGTGAGAAACGTAGTCCTGAAACAAGTAATATGCATTATATAAATGCAGGTGTTGCTTATCATTCTGATTCTCGTAAAGTGAGCTTAACATATTTTAGTAGTAGCAGGGATATTGTAGGCAAAGGTACAAACGAATTAACATCACAGGCTTTCAGTCTTGAATATCCATTAGCTCTTGGCACTTCATACTACTTCGATATTGTAAAATTTAGTACCAAAGAACCTGAAATCGAAAGTAATAACTCCGGGTATGTGCTTTTGGCTGGGCTGAAGCTAAGTTTTTAGTGAAGTAACTGGTATGTAAGTATTGTAATAATGAGAGTAAAATTGAGTTGTTAATATATGTGCTATTTGATATTATAAAAATAACTATTACACAAGATTTTCAATAAAAAGACATTCTGTTACTAATCCAAGTGTAGGAGAAAACGGTTATTAATTAGCAAATCAAGCCCTTCAGTAAGCGCATCTCTTCAGGTGCTCTTTTTTTCTTTTTTATATATAAAAAAATTAGATAGTATTGTGAGTGCGGTTTTTTCTGTGTTCTGATGCTTTTCAATTCTATAGCTTTTGTATTGAATTTCCTTTTTTTACTACTATTTCTCTATATTGTTGTAAGAAAGAACAGAAAATTTAGTGAGAATCTTGAGAAGAATTTACTTAAAGTAGAACATGAACTTCAAGAGGCAAAACAGGCTTTAGTAGATAAAAATAGGGAAATAGTTGATTTGAAAGTGAGGAACGCAGAACTTGAAGTAATTCTTCAAAAAGAGCGTGAAGAAAAGAAAAAGGAAATAGAATTACTAACAAAAGCAGAGGAGAGGCTTACGAACACTTTTAAAGCACTTTCTCTTGATGCTCTTCAGGTAAACAATAATAATTTTCTGAACTTAGCAAAAGAAGTGATCGATAATAAGCTAAAAGAAACAGAAAGTGACTTCAAAAAAAGGCAAGCAACGATCAACGAAGTTATCACTCCAATAAAAGAAAAATTAGAAAAATTCGACAGTGAAATACGTGAGCTAGAGAAAGAGAGGGTAGGGGCCTACGAAGGTTTAAGGGAGCAAATTGGAGCATTAATGAACCAAACTTCTAGCCTTGCTAACGCCTTGAGGAAACCTCACATTAGAGGTAAGTGGGGTGAAATGCAGCTCAAAAGAGTGATAGAGATGGCGGGAATGATTGAATATTGCGATTTTTTTACTCAAGCCTCAGTAATTGATAAAAATGAGGACAATTTGTTACGTCCTGATTTAATAGTAAAAATGCCATCAGGAAAGCAAATAATAATAGATGCTAAAGTACCACTTGATTCTTACATGGATGCTATGTCGCAAAATGATTTACAGATACAAAAGGAAAAATTGAAGAATCATTCTCTGGCAATAAAAAAACATATAAATGATCTAGGCAGAAAGGAATATTGGAACCAATTTGAAAATACGCCAGAGCTTGTGGTGCTTTTTTTAACAGGAGAAGGGGTTTTCAGCGCAGCACTAGAATGTGAACCAGCTTTGATAGAAATTGGAATAGAAAAAAAAGTAATTATTGCAACACCAATCACTTTAATCGCGCTACTTAGGGCAGTAGCCTATGGATGGAAGCAAGAGATGATAGCTGAAAATGCAAAGAAAATAAGTGAACTAGGCCATATTTTATATGAGCGAATCTGCACAATGGGCGAAAATTTTGATAATTTACGCAGAAGCTTAAAAAGTGCTGTTGATCATTACAATAAAACTGCTGGTTCGCTTGAGGCAAGAGTGTTTCCTGCTGCCCGAGAATTCAATAAGCTTGGTATACATGCAAAAAATAAAGAACTCACTGCTGCAAAAGAGTTGGAATCTTTACCACGCAGTTTACATGCTGAGGGGTTGAAAGTAGACTAGCTTCATTTAAATATTCTTTCTGGTCTCTTTAACTGTATCTGTTCAGCAGAGTGGCAAAATAAGATAGACGAGAAAATAGGAACAAATATCCCAGCGTTAAGCACACAACTGTACGAACATTAACCAGAACTTGACACTGAGATCCATTTTTCCATTTAAGCTCATCAAATTTAGCATAAGCTTACCGAATAGCTTGCTTGTGAATTTTCTTGGATCCCAGTGTCAAAGCACTGGAATGACAACAAAAGGGCTACTTGAATAGAGGCTACTTAGGTGACAAGAAAAGAAGCACGGGTTTCAATATTTGCCATGCATCTGAACGGGTACCTAGCTGTCACTTAGATATTCTTTCTGGTCTCCTTAACTTATGTTTGCTGATTAAAATAACTTTCTAAAAATTTTTTTTATATAGCTCAATTCCTGCACATCATTTGCTGCATAAACAGGTATAGTTTGTTGCTCAGTACCAGGTATTTCTACAAAAATTTTGCCCACTTCTTGACCTTTTTTAATTGGTGCGGGTACCATATCTTTATACTCAATACGCACTTTAATTTTATCATGTAATCTGCGGTTATAAGTTATGGTAACATCGTTTGCAACTGTAACGGGCACTTTTTTATCTTTTCCATAAACAATATTTATTTCTTCAACTACGCTATCCTTAGCAAATATTTTCTTGGTATTAAAATGATTTAAGGAATATTGTATTAGTCTTTTTGCTTCCTCTATTCGCTCTTTCTCGGTGTCCAAACCATTCACGACAGCAAAAATTCTTCTATCGTTCCGTTTTGCAGATGCTATAATGCCATAACCACCAGCACTTGTATGACCTGTCTTTAGACCATCAACTCCAATATCATGGAAAAGTAAAAGATTTTTATTTTTTTGTACAATATCGTTGTATGTCAAATATTGTTCAGAGAATAGATCATAGTATTCAGGAAAATCAGTAAAAATCCTTTTTGCCAGTGTTACCAAGTCTTTTGCGCTCATAAAGTGGTTTTCATCTGGCCACCCGCTTGAGTTAACAAAATGACTATCATTAAGATTTAAATCTTGTGCAACTTCATTCATTTCAGCAACAAAATTCTCCTCTGATCCTGCAATACCCTCGGCTAGCGCTATGCATGCATCATTACCTGAGGCAATTGTAACTCCTTCAAGTAGTTCTTTTACCGTAACAAATTGACCTTCTTTCAAAAACATAGAAGAGCCTTTCCTTTCCCATGCTTTTCTACTTACTCGAAATTTATCTTCCATTTTTATTATTCCAGCTTTTAGGTAGTCAAAAGCTACATATAAAGTCATTAACTTGCTCATTGAAGATGGGGCCATTTTTTCACTGGAATTATGGTCAAAAATGAAAGAGTCTGAAGCTAAATCTAAAACAACTGCTTGCTTTGCTTTAGTTCTAAACTGATATGAGTACGAATTAAAAGGGAGTATAAAAATTAATAGCAAAGTTACTAATTTGCTTAACATATTTATAATTTTAAATTTATAGTGTACTAATTAATAGTATGATTTTGCACGAGCATTTCAATAGATCTCTCGCATAAAACTTCCTTGACAAACTGCGCCAGCCCCCTTCTTATGACAATAAGAGTATTTATCCTTGTTTTCGATCCGCGCGGGTTCAACAACAAAAATTCAGTAAAAAACTCAGATATTTATTGGCAAATTACATAAAAATTATAGCAGCTGCATGTCTTTTTTATTTTTTCTACATTCAGCCAAAACGCGCTTATTTTAAGCGTTAGCACATTATTACAGCGCCAATTTACATTATTATAGGGTCAACAACTCGTTACACGGGGATTTTTTGCCTTTTTTATAACTAGTAAATTTATTAATATTTGAGGTGTCATCCCAGTGCTTGACACTGGGATCCAGTTGAGCTATTTCAACAAAAATACTGCATTTGAGATGAACATTTGTTCTTACCAGAGTTATTTACAAGTATAACAATTAAAGTCTGGATTCTAGTGTCAAGCACTGGAATGATATCAAAGGGGCTATTTGCATGACATTCTACTATGTCATTCCAGCACTTGATGCTGGAAATTTTTTGAGCACAAAAGTTATGCTAGGTTTTTGTTGGTAAGAAACCAGTGTCAAGCACTGGGATGACATAGAAGGAGCACTGGGATGATATATAGAAGGGACACTGGGATAGAGGCTACTTGAATGACAAGAAGGAGGGAGCAGGAGATGACAAGAGAGGGGCTACTTTCATTTGCTGTCTTCAAAAATTTACAATTATGCTTCATGTGTTTTATTAAATATTTTACTTAAAAATTCAATTTCTTATTATAAGAGATAAGCAATTCATGAATAATGAAAGATTACAAAAAAGGGCATAGAAAGTGCTTAAGAGAGAGAATTATTTTAGATAATGGACAATCATTACTTGACTATGAGATTTTAGAACACATTTTATATTCAGCATACAGTAGAATTGATGTAAAGCCAGTAGCAAAGAGTTTGATAGAAAATTTTGGCAGTTTAAATAAAGTTTTTAATGCCGATTTAGAAGTACTGCAGAATATTGAAGGAGTGAATAATGCAGCCATATCTGCTATCTTTTGTGTGAAACAGGCTTTTGTTCGTTCTGCACGAGAAGAAATAAAGGACTTACCTATAATCAATAATTGGAAAAAATTGCTTGATTATTTAAAAGCAAGTATAGGAAGCCTTAATAAAGAAAATTTTCGTGTTATCTATATGAATAAAAGATATCGTCTAATAGCAGAAGATCTACAAAACTTTGGTACAATAGATCAAACTCCTCTCTATGTTAGAGAGATCATAAAACGCGCTCTTTTGATTGGCTCAACATCGATTGTAATATCCCACAATCACCCAAGTGGAGATATACAGCCTTCAAGCAGCGATATGTTTCTCACTAGACAGCTTGCAGAAGCTTGCAAAAGCGTAGGGATAGAATTAATAGATCACATTATTATCACATTTAGTAGCTATTTTAGTTTCAAGGAAAATAGGCTTTTATTAGAGTAGATCTAAAATTACTTTTGCCATTTTTCTTATTATGGAAGTAAATCTATACATGAGGTGGTTGCCAGTGGAACAAAAATTTTCCTTCTGGAAGACAATGTGTGATTTAGGTAGTGGCAAATTGAAAGAAATACATGGTATTTGCCACTATTAGAAACCTCCTGTTTTGATAAGACTTATGAGGTCTTTATTGGTTTTTTGAATTTTGTTGAAGCACTCACATGCTTACTCTAATATTTTGTTCACAGAGCCTAGTTAGCTCAATTTCAACGTTAATTTGTGAAGCTCTGAGTTCTGTTAGGGGATTTTCTGGTTGAATATCTAGCTTATTCTGTATGTTCGGTAAACAAATTAAAACCGAATCAAAAATTTTATCATACTGCTCTGCTTCATTCACACAATTGATTATTTCCTTAAATTCTTCCACATCTTGCGGCGTATCTTTTAATATTGTTCTTATTTGGTTTAGGTTTTGACGAATTTTTTCCTGATATCCAGCAATTCTCTCTTGATATATATCAATCATTTTTTGACATGAGGTGCCTCTAAATGGGTGTTCTGCTTTTTCCTTTATGTAGGAGCTCTGAAAATTTTTGCAACTAAGGACTGCTTCTCTACATTTTTTTATGTCACTAATTATACTGGTTATTGACTTACTTGCTTTCTCCTGCTCTTCTTTTTTGATTATACATTCATTCTTTGTTTGGCTCATTTTATCATACAGATTTCTGCATTCTTTATATGATAACAGCGGTTGTAGTATTCCTTCTTCTACACCTTTATTATAAAAATTCTTCAACTCATCGCTTGATAGTATTCGTATAGCATCTTCCCTTTTACCTTGTGATTTAGGATACTTTTTGTTCAGTGAACTAATATAATTTAATAGGAAACTCTTAGTTAAATCCTCCTTTTTAACTTCTGATAATTTTTCTAGTGTTTCTATATATTTCAAAGTTTCCGCAAAAAGCTGCGCACCAGATGTAGCAAATCCTGGCAGTGGTTTGCTCTGCGCCTTATAAAAATCGGTTTGTAAAAAATCTTCGGCTTGTTTTTTTATTACTGAAAGTTCATTGAAGGCTTTTTCTGGATTGATTTTTTTTAAAATACTAGTAGCTTTTTTAATCGCTCTTTCTCTCTTTTTATTATCTTGTTTTCCGTTTAAGATTAAGCTTTCAGCTTCAGTAAAAGCATTGCCTTGGGCACTTTTGGCAATATTACAAACAACGTTTTTTACAACTTGCTTAGTTGCTACATAATCTATTTCCTTTGTAAAGCAATCAATAAATAGCTGCCAAATTTTTTTGTTAACAGACTTACTTGTCTTATGTTCTAAATCTTCTACATCTTTGAATCCTAAAATAGTATAGAGATTTTTTTCAATTATTGGTTCAGCATGTTGTTTTGCCACTTTACCTTTTATATTGAATAGAAATTCACTAATCTTAGTTGTGCCCATAATATTACCTCACAATATTAATATTATATAATATAAAGTATAAAAGCTTAATGTTTAATTTTTACTTACTATTAATATAATTGAAGATTAACTTTGTTCCTATATTAAAACTTTAACTCCCAATTTATTATTAGTAATATCATTATATGAATCTTATGCCTGAATTTGGGAATATATTGTTATTGGTAGCCTGTTTGTTATCTTTAACGTATTTGTTTCTACCGTTTAGTTCTTACCGATTCGTCTCCTCTGCCATATTTTTTTGTGTGTCAGCATCAATGGCTATTTTGATCTACTGCCACATTAAAAATGATTTCTCACTTGAAAACGTATATTACCACTCACACACAACAAAACCTTTGATCTATAAGATTTGTGGTGTTTGGGGAAATAAAGAAGGGTCTATGTTGCTTTGGACCTTAGTGCTTGTCATGTATTTATTACTAATGGATATTTATATACCTTCTGTCATCCCAGTGCCCAGACACTGTAATTTAATTGCAAATGAGTACATCAAATGGCAGTGTAATAAAGACTGGATTTCAGTGTCAGCTACTTGCATGACACCAGAACGAACTAATGGTAGTAAATTAAAAAAAATATCTCTTATCACTCATGGGCTGATTTGCTTTTGTTTTTTACTGTTCACTTTACTTGAATCAAACCCCTTCACTAAAATGCCAGGCATCGAAACAGATGGTCTTGGTTTTAATCCAATATTGCAGGATATAGGCCTTGCTATTCATCCACCGATATTATATTTGGGGTACCTTGGATTTAGCGTTCCTTTTTCGCTCTCTATAGCTGGATTAATTTTAAATACTGAAGGAAATGTTTGGGCTAAAATTGTCAGACCTTGGGTACTTATTTCTTGGTCGCTGCTCACTTTGGGCATCAGCTTGGGTAGCTGGTGGGCATATCGTGAACTCGGTTGGGGTGGATTTTGGTTCTGGGATCCAGTGGAAAACGTTTCTTTGATGCCGTGGCTAATTGCAGTGGCGCTGACACATTTGTTGCTTGTTGTACGAAATTTCAATACTTTAAGGAATTTCGCTATTTTACTTACGCTTACAACTTTTATATTGAGTGTAACTGGAACATTTCTAGTCCGCTCAGGAATACTCACCTCAGTGCACACGTTTGCAGATGACTCAAGGTATGGGCTATATATATTAGCTCTACTTGGTGTAATTACAATTGGTAGCTTAGTAATATTCATAGTATTTACGAGAAAGAATTGTGCATCTTTGGTGTCATTCCAGTGCTTGACACTGGAATCCAGAAAAAAAGAAATGAGCAGTCAAGCTATTCAGGTAGTGGAAAGTGGAAGATTCTTCTCACGCTTCACAGTGATGTTAATAAACAACCTATTATTTATTACAGCTTTTTTCATCGTGTTCGTTGGCACTTTATACCCTACAGTGCTTGAGTATTTAACCGGTGAATTAATTTCAGTTGGAGCACCATATTACAATTCTTTACTTAATCCTATTGCACTCACTATTCTAGTGCTCACCATAATCGGGCAATACTGCCGTTGGCAGGGAAATAGTCTATTACCAATATTCCACGAATATAGATTTTCATTCTGCAGTGCTGCAGCTATTTTGCCGTTTATCTTTCACATGGAGCTAATAATTGTGCTATCAATTACTATCTCCATAGCATTATTAATCTTTGTTTTAGAAGCATACAGTAAAAGAATTCGTTTATTTAAAAGCGAATCAATTTTATTAGCAAGAAGAGTTTCTAAATCCTACTATGCAATGATGCTTGCTCATGCTGGAGTGGCAATCCTTGTGCTTGGTATAGCCTGCTCAGTAGGTTGGCAGGAAAAAAAAGAAAACTACTTGGGAATAGGAGACAGCATAACAGTCAATAAATTCAAAGTCACTTTACGAAACATTGAATTTATAAAAGAAAAAAACTTCCATGCAGTAAGAGGTACAATGGATATCAGGAATTTGCTTAATAGTAAGGTAATAGGTGATGTAACTCCTGAATATAGATTTTACCTTGCAGAAGGTCAAAAAAATGTTGAAAGCAGCATTTATCACAATTTATTTTCTGATATCTATGTTGTTATTGGTGAAATTGACAAAAATAAAAGCAAAATCGCAGCCAAAGTACACTATAAACCAGGAATGTCTATAGTTTGGCTTGGATCTTTTCTCATTGCCTTTGGTTCACTACTTGCTGCTTTTTCTTCTAGCAAAAAAGTAGTTCCTTCAGCATCATAAAGTTTGCATTTTTTGGCAATTTAAACTTAAGCTAAGCAACACTAATAACCTTGCGAGCGAATTTTCTCTATGTTCTGTTGTACAATAGGAAATAAAAATATATTTTCTAATGAAGAACTTACATGATCTTTTTCTGAAACTTCCTCAGGCCTTTTAAAATATCCCTGCTTAATAGCGTCGTAGACAGGAGAACCACCAAGCGAGCAGTTCTCACCTAACTCTTCTTTATAATTTTTAAACTTTTCCAATATTTCCTCCTTGTTACTCACTTCTACTATAATTTTTCCTTCATCTTGCACATCAGAATACAATCTGACATCTACTTTTCCCAACAAATCAGTATGAAAAGTCAGTACTATATTACCTATAAGGTCAGTATAATTTCTTACCCTACCTTTCGTTATAATTTCTACCTCGTTTTTACCAATTGCTATCACGTCTCTTCGCAATTCTGTACTTTCATCTGTTCCATTTGTGACTTTTGCAACCTCGACTACACTATTCTTTGAGTATTTCCAGTAGAAAGTGAAGCTGTCCATTTTTGCCTCTTTTACCTTACCAGTAGTTGCATTTTTTGCAGCTTCCAAAAACCTTAGAGAATAATGTATATAGCTTTTACGTGCTTCTTTCAGATTAGCTTTGTGGTCTTTAAACTTCTCTAGTTTATCAATTACAATTATACTACTTAAAGTTTCAAATACTGCACCTCTTTTTACCAAATTACATACTATGCGACTAGCAACTTCTATGTCCCTTTCAACTTGAAAAATCTTTAATTCACTAATTCTTCTTATTACATAATCTGTAAAATTATACTTACTCTCATAAGTATTTTCATATATATTTCCCTTATAAGTAAAATTGAGCCTTACACCAGATTTTATAGCTTCATTTACAATCTGTTCTAGCTGATTTATATCTTGAGCTTCATTTAATGAATCTAAATATTTCAATGGGTTTTGGTTATCTAGCGTGAAATCACTCCATAAATTTATACATTCATCTTTTCCATTAAGGTCAATTTGTGTTTTTTTACGAAGAGTTTCATAAATAACATCATCAGTTAAAAAGTGCTCTTTAATATTAAGGTTGGGATTATTAACTGCAAATTCTATTGGGGTTTTACCTTTTTTATCCTTTATATCAAGATTAGCTCCTTTCCTTAGAAGCAATTTGATAATTGTATCACAATGACCAGAACGAGTAGCATAATGCAAAGGCGTTCTTCCTGTACCATCCTTTTCATTAGGATCAGCCCCTGCCTCTAAAAGTAAATCCATGAATTCTCCCGCATTGCTACATTCCATAGTTGATAGCACATGCAGTATTGTCAGTTTAGATTCTCCTCTTTTAAGGTTGAGAATGGTTTTTAGATCTTGATTACTTTTATGATCCAATAAAAATTTTTTAATTTTTTTAACATCGTTCTTATAATCCTTATAAGTAACATGTGGAAAGTCTTTAAAAATACTTAAGAATTTTTTATTCAACTCCTTCTGACTCTCTGTTAAGTTGGACATGTCAACAAGCCACGTAGATATCAGCTTGCCAAATGCACTTCTTTCGACAACATCCGTTAAGGAGCAGTCATTGCGAAGTAGCAACGAGTATTTAATCAATTCATATTCATCATCTTCTTGTTGCTGTGTTTCTTCTGCTTTCTTAGAGTGCTTAAAATCATTTTTTATTAATTCAATCAAGAGTTTTAATGTGTTAAAACTCTTATGTCCCAATAAAGGATCTGCTTTGTTTTCAAGTAGAATTCTTGCTACTTCTGAATAGCCATTTCTAATAGCCCAGCATAACGGAGTACGCCCGTATTCATCCGCTACGTCAACATTAGCTTCCTTTTCTATGAGTTTTTTTACTATTTCCGTTTTGCAATTTTCAGCAGAAACAGCATGATGTAATGCAGTACTCTCAGCCTGACTTACTGCATCAACATTAGCTCCCGTGTCTAATAGGAGTTCTACTATTTCTTCATGTCCATTGACAGCAGCACAATGTAAAGGAGTACACCCATTTTGATCTGCTGTATTAACATTAGCCCATTTTGCTATGAGAACTTTTATTACCTCTGTATAACTAAAGTGAACAGCGGCGTGTAAAGGAGTTATCTTAACTTTATCTACTGCATCAATATTAGCCCCTTTGTCTAACAGGAGTTCTACTATCTCTTTATGTCCATTGTGAGCAGCACAATGCAAAGGAGTACACCCATCTTGATCTGCTGCATTAACATTAGCCCCGTTTGCTATGAGAATTTCTACCACTCCTATACTGCCACTTGCAGCAGCAAAGTGTAAAGGATTCCATCCATCTTGATCTGCTGTATTAACATTACCCCCTTTTTTTATTAAAAGCTCTGCTATCTTTACAAGATCATTTCTAGCAGCTATATGTAACAATGTACTTTGATCATCGAATGTATAATTTATGTTAAATCCATTATCTTGCCACTTTTTATACGTGTCTGGATCTTCTTTTTCCAATTCCTCTTTTACCCTTTCGATTATATTGTTCTCATTTAAGTCACTTATTGTCCTTGATATTTTTAACAACTGTTCATATTCCATAATTCTACCTCAAACTATTTGTTTTTGTACTATAGCTAAGAAAAATTATTTATCCATAGTAAAACAACCAACACCAGAGTAAGTGGTTTGCTGCTAACATATTTAAAAATGTTATGAACTTAATAAGAGAAAAAAATACTCCTGTAATGGAGCAATATTTAAATTTGAAAGCTCAATACACGGATCATTTATTGTTTTATAGACTGGGCGATTTTTATGAATTGTTTTTCGATGATGCTATTAAAGCTGCGAAATTGCTGAATATAGTGCTAACCAAGAGGGGCAATTCAAATGGGCAAGAAATACCAATGTGTGGAGTGCCAGCACACAGTAGTGAGTCTTACCTGCACAAGCTAATAGATTTAGGATTCAAAGTAGCAATCTGTGACCAATTAGAAACTGCTGATGAAGCAAAAAAGAGGGGCTATAAATCCATAGTAAAACGTGATGTAGTGCGAGTTGTAACTCCAGGTACAATTATAGAAGATTCACTACTGGAGGATAAAAGCAATAATTATCTCGCATCCATAGTTGAACAAAATGACGAATATGCTATTAGTTGGCTTGAATTATCGACGGGAAAATTTTTTCACACTTTAACGAGTTTGAAGGCTCTAGATAGTGATTTATTGCGTATATCACCAAGAGAATTATTAATTTCTGAAAAATTCACTGAGGACGAAAAAATTAGATCGATTTTAAAAAATTATAAAATATCAATTACACAACACGCACAGAGTTTTTTTGAATATAGTAAATCTCACAGAACGTTATGCGAGTTTTATAAAATCAGGGAACTTGGGGGTATAGGAAATTTCAGCAAAATAGAAATCATGGCATGCGGTGCACTGCTTGAATATGTCAGAGTAACACAAAGGGGCTCCATTCCAAGGCTTGAATTCCCAAAAACCTATAAGCAACAAAATTTCATGCTTATTGATGCTTCAGCAAGGAGAAATCTTGAGTTGTTTTCAACTCAATTTGGTGAAAAGAAAGGTTCACTAATTTCAGTTATTGATCACACAGTTACAGCCTCTGGTGGACGCCTGCTCAAACAAATGCTCGCTTCACCACTTGCTTGCTCTAAGGCAATTAATTTGAGGCTCAGCACCGCTCAATTTTTTGTAAATAATCATGAGCCACGCAGAAAAACACGAGAGATATTATCTAACATTCCAGACATTGAGAGGTCATTGTCGCGCTTAATACTAGGACGTGGTTCACCAAAGGATATGAACCTATTAAAAATAGGCCTAGGAAAAACTTCGGAGTTATCTGAGCTTTTGTCTATCTTGCATAATTATTGTTTAAGTGAAGAACCAGCAGCTAACTCTCAGATGTCATTCCAGTGCTTGACTAGAGAAAAAGAGTCAGTGTCTACCACTCAGGTGATAAATAGTGACGAGAGTGAACTCAGCACAATACATAAAAGTCTTGGCAATCATAAAGACCTATTTGAACTGTTAAATAGTGCTATACTTAATAATAACCTCAGTTCCGTGAAAGAAGGAGGATTTATCAATCCAAAATATAACCAGGAACTATCTGAGTTATCCTACATATTAAATAATAGTAATAAACTAATAACCAAACTCCGTGAGTCTTATCGCGACCTAACTGGCATTGCCGCACTCAAAATATTACACAACAATATACTTGGTTATTACGTTGAAGTGTCAGCAAATCACAAAATAACTTCGGACATATTTATTCATAGGCAAAGCTTAGCAAATAGCATGCGCTACACTACTAATGAATTGAAAGAACTAGAAAATAAAATTCTTACGGCACGTGATGCTGCAATCGGCTTAGAAGTGAAAATTTTTAGTGAACTGTGTAGTGAAGTCGCTAAAGAATCTGAAAAAATTGCTCTTGCTGCAAATGCTTTGGCAAAACTTGATATTAGAACCGCGTTTGCAGAGCTTGCAGTGCAAAATAATTACATAAAACCCATTATTGATGACAGTAAAGAGTTCAATATCTGTAGCGGAAGACATCCAGTGGTTGAAGTTAACGATAAATTTATTGCAAATAGCATAAATTTAGTTGGTATACATCTAATTACTGGTCCTAATATGGCTGGAAAAAGCACTTTCTTGAGGCAAAACGCTCTCATTGCAGTTTTAGCTCACATGGGGTCATTTGTGCCAGCAGAGAGTGCGCATATTGGAGTGATTGACAAGATATTTAGCAGGGTTGGTGCAACAGATAATATAACAGCTGGTTATTCCACCTTCATGGTAGAGATGATCGAAACAGCAACGATAGTAAATCAGGCAACAGATCGTTCCTTGGTGATACTTGATGAAATTGGTAGGGGCACAGGGGTATATGATGGATTATCTATTGCACAGGCGGTGATTGAACACATTCACAACATAAATAAGTGCCGCGCCATTTTTGCAACTCATTATCATGAATTGACTAAAGTAGGTGAATACTTAGAAAATGTGAAATGTTTTTGTATGAAAATAAAAGAATGGAAAGGAGAAGTCATCTTTTTACATGAAGTAATTGAAGGCATTGCAGATGAGTCATATGGAATACATGTAGCAAAACTTGCTGGTTTTCCTGATTCTGTTTTAAACAGAGCAAGAGAAGTATTTGAGGAGCTAAAGGCTTGAGGAAAGTAACATTTATATTACTCCACAATTATGGAGTTTTAGCAATCTATGGCGCTTTAATTTTAGTCAGCTTTCTGAGTAGCTGAATTAACGTAGCATTGATCTATTGCCACATTGGTCAAGTGTCCAATTCCAGCACCTACAACTGCACCTACAGCCCCCAATGCCAATTGAGTACCAACTCCGGCGGAGGAGCCGATTATCAATGGGGCAAGAAGATATAACGCTAAAGCACAAGTTATTGCAGTTACACTTATAACAGCGAATTTTCTTAGGCAAAGACCTATTTGTATATTACTAGGCTGTTGTTTGTTTATTGGATCATCTTTTTTCTTTTCCTGAAAAACAAAAGCATTTTCTAGAAATTTTACCAGTTCTTGATTGTCAGATCTTGTCTTTGCAAGATCAAGAGAAGTTTTTCCCACTTCATCCTGAGCAGTTAAATCTGCATCCTTACTGACTAAAAACTTTACAAATTCGATAGCTTCATCAGTTTTTGCTAAATACTCATCATATTTTTTTGCATCCTCTTCAAGTTTTGTATATTTGTTAATTTCTTCCTTTTTACTGTTTTCAGCTTCTTTTCTTTGATTAGGAAACATTTCCATCTTAGGATTATGAGCAGCATATAGTTCTTTTTGTAATCTACAAGACGTTTTCAAATTCGCCTCATCCTTTGCTTTTTGTAATTGTGCTTTAAAGGTCTTTTCTTCATCTTTCTGAAGCTCTTTAATTTCATTGAGCTTTGCTTCATACTTGCTATCTATTTTTGATAAGCCACCAGTTTCTACCTTCTTATCAAACTCTGCTTTACTTTCATGATATACTTCAACTTTCACCTTATACTCATTGTATAGTTGAATAGCAAAGTGCAACGCAGTTCGACCATTTATCCCATTTGAAAGCTTCATATTCTCTAATGCTTCAAAACCTTGATTTTTCACATTTATATCTGCACCGTGATCGATTAGCGCTTTCGCACTCTTAAGATTGCCTTTTAGGACTGCGATGTGCAGCAAGAAGCATTGATTATCAAGCATTTTATTAGGATCTGCTCCTTGCTTTATCAAATACTCAACTATCTCATCAGAAAAAAAGTGAGGTTGAATAGCATATTCCAGTAATGTAATAGAACTAGACTTGCCATTTAAGACTTCCCTTTTTACTTTATAAGGAAGTGGTTCAAAGATTTCTTTTAACTTTGCTAGATTTTTATTTTCAATTGCCTCAAAAACACTTTTTACTAAATTTTCTTTGCTCATAACCTCAACCCCATTATCATACCTGTGTTAGTATAACAGATTCAAATTAAATGGAGCAAGCATTTACTTGTATTACTTGCCCAAAGACTAATTTATTTTATAATCTTTCTGTATTCTAGAAATTTGAATTAAATGAACCGATATAAAACTCACACGTGTAATGAACTGAGGAAGAATGATGTAGGAAAGGAAGTTACTCTCTCTGGGTGGCTGTACCGTAAACGTGACCATGGTAACCTAATCTTTGTTGATTTAAGAGATTTTTATGGAATTACTCAACTGGTATTCAATAATGATAAAGACTTTTTTGATGAAATTTCAAATTTAAAATCAGAAAGTGTGATTGCTGTCACAGGAATAGTCAAAGCTAGAACTGAAGATACGGTAAATAGCTCTATTTCCACAGGAGAAATTGAAGTTATAGTTAGTAATTTACAAGTTGAATCGGAAGTTGAGTTCCACTGTGATGAAGAAATAGCAAAAGAAGAAAGGAGTATATTAGCAAGTATCGCCGGCGAGCAAGAATACCCAGAAAACATGAGATTTAAATACCGTTTTCTTGATTTAAGACGTGAAAAGGTTCGTAATAACATTATTCTGCGTTCACAGCTCATTTCAGAGCTCAGGAGGCTCATGATAGAGCAAGGATTTTTGGAAATTCAAACTCCAATACTTACTGCCTCTTCTCCTGAAGGTGCACGTGACTACTTAGTGCCAAGCAGACTAAATCCTGGTAAATTCTATGCATTACCACAAGCTCCGCAGATTTTTAAGCAGTTGCTTATGGTTTCGGGGTTTGATAAATATTTTCAAATTGCACCTTGTTTTCGTGATGAGGACGCAAGGGCTGACCGTTCTCCTGGGGAGTTTTATCAGCTAGACCTTGAAATGTCTTTCGTGACTCAAGAGGATATATTTCAGGTTATTGAATCTACTTTATATAAAGTGTTCGCGAAATTTTCTCGCAAGTCTGTCGATAAAGATTTTCCACGTATTACATACAAAGAAGCAATGCTCAAATACGGTTCTGATAAACCAGATCTGCGCAATCCACTATTGATTAGTGATGTAACAGAAATTTTCCGTGATTCAGAGTTCAATATTTTCAAAAGCAATATCGAGCGTGGTATGGTAGTGAGAGCCATTCCTGCTCCTAAAACAGCAGAAGAACCTCGTAGCTTTTTTGATAAAAAAATAGAACATACACAAAAAGAATTCGGTGCTAAAGGTCTTGGATATATAACGTTCGATAAAGATGGAATTGCAAAAGGACCAATTGCTAAATTCCTTGATGACAATAGGTTAAATTCCATAAAAGAAATAACAAATATAGAACCTGGAGATAGTGTATTTTTTGCTTCTGATAAGGAAAATGAGGCAGCAATAATTGCAGGGAAAGTGCGTATTCTTTTGGGATCAGAACTAGGTCTTATAGATGACAATATCTTCAAATTCTGTTGGGTGATTGATTTTCCTTACTTTGCGTATGACGATAAAAGCAAAAAAATAGATTTCTTTCATAACCCATTTTCCATGCTACATGGTGGCTTGAAAGATTTAGAAGAAAAAGATCCGCTGGACATCCTTGCTTACCAGTATGATCTTGTTTGCAATGGAATAGAGCTGTCAAGTGGGGCGATTCGTAATAACAAGTTGGATATTATGTATAAGGCTTTTGCTATTGCAGGTTATAGCAAAGAAGAAGTTGATACAAAATTCGGCGCACTTGTGCGTGCATTCAGATTCGGTGCTCCTCCTCATGGTGGAATAGCACCGGGGGTTGATAGAATGGTTATGCTACTTGCCGATGAACCAAACATTCGTGAAGTAATCTGTTTTCCTATGAATCAGCAAGGAGAAGATGTTCTAATGGGTGCTCCTTCTAAAGTGGACAATAAACATTTACGTGAGTTGTCTTTAAATGTTATTGAATAAAAATTTTTATAGCGGAGTGTGGTAAGCTGGAAGTCATGAACGATATTCAAAAAGCAATACTATCAAGCATAATCTGCAATATGATTATATGGTATGAAGTAACTCTGTTTGGAGTTTTAACTCATATAATAAGCAACGTTTTTTTTCCTTCAGAAAATAATTATTTGAGCACAATCAAATTTCTTGGCAGTTTTGCAATTGGCTTTGGATTTAGACCACTTGGTGCGTTTATTTTTGGTTACATTGGAGATAAGTATGGCAGGAGAAAAATTTTACTGACTTCCGTAATATTAGCTTCAATATCGTCTACTGCAATTGCAATTATACCAAGTTTTAGAGAAATAGGAATATTTTCTCCTATATTGCTTCTGCTTTGTAGAATAATACAAGGAATGGCAACAGGAGGGGAAACGAGCATTAACTCAGCCTTTTTAATAGAGCATTCAAGCGATAAAAAGAATTTAGGCTTTTTAGGTAGCATAAAAGCTTTTAGTGGTGCTCTTGGTTCTATTACATGTTTTGTAATGATAGCTATTTGCAAAAAGTTTACAGGTGAAAATTATGAGATTTGGGGCTGGAGGTTGCTTTTCTATTTCTGCTCTGTTATGGGCATTATAGGTTTTTTAATAAGATACATAATGGAAGAGAGTCTAGCATATAAAACTCATGACCAAAATAAAAGCTTATCTAACTCTCCCTTTTTAGAATTAATCAAGAATTATAAAAGAGCATTTGTGATAGCAATTGGACTTGGCATTGCTCAAAACGCAATTGTTTATTCAGTAATCATGTTTTACAACATATCTGTAAAAGAGCTTATTCTTTCAGGCATTGATATTAAAAATCTAGTAAGGATCATGGTTGAAATCACATTTGGAACGTCTGCAGTGCTGTTTGCAATACTTTCTGATAAAATTGGAAGAAAAAATGTGATAATTCCTACATTAGTAACTTTAGCTTGTGTTAGCTTGCCGGTACTTTCGCTATTATCATATGCTAATCACTATATTATAACATTCACTTTTCTGTTGATGAGCATACCGATAGGTGCATCTTTTGGAATATATAATTCTCTCGCCTGCGAGTTATTTCCAACGAAAGTTAGATGCACTGGCTTCAGCTTAGCACATAACATATCTGCAGGTATTTTTGGCGGCCTTTCTCCATCGATATGCATGTTTCTTATAGAAAAAACTCAAACAAAATTTGCAGCAGGTATTTATCTTACTGCCTGCGCACTAATTAGCCTAATATCTGTACTTCAAATTAAAGCCAAAGATAGAAAAGTTGATTGGTGAAATCGTTTCAGTTGAAAGATAGCACTTCAATAGATTTTTCGATGTGCCTAGGGATAGGAGCAGTAATAGTGATTTCTTTATTATTTGGCAATTTTAAAGATAAAGAATGCGAATGAAGGTGGATCTGATTTACTACCCCATCGATAAAAGCTTTTTTACCACCATATTTACCGTCACCAAGAATAGGGCAATTTATATGAGCTAAATGTGCACGTAACTGATGTGTTCTGCCGGTAATTGGTTGTAATTTTAAATAAGCAACATTATGTTTTAATCTTGATATAATTGAAAAATGCGTAGTGGCATTTTGAGGTGAGTCTTCATCAATAACTACTTTTTCTTGCCCTGAAATATATTTTTTCACCAATGGGTAGTCTATTATTCCATTATCTTTGCTCGGTATACCAGAAGTTAATGCTAGGTAAATTTTTTTTATTCTACGTCCTTTAAATTCTTCCATAAGGTATCTTGCAACACTGGCATTGCGCGCGAATATTATTACTCCGCTTGTATCTCTATCAAGTCTATGGACAATTTTAAATACTTCCCCTTCTCTTATTTGGTTAAGCAAATCACTAATACTAATTTTTACCTTTATGCCACCTTGAACGATTACTCCTGCGGGTTTATTTATAGCTAATATGTACTCATCTTCATATAATATGGTCTCTCTTAGTAGATTCACTAACTTTTCATTATATTTACGATCAGAATTAGTGTTTTCTATATAATCTAAGTATCTTATCGTTATAGTTTGCCCAGAATTCACTTTATCGCTGGATTTTGCCTTGCAGTTATCGACCTTGATTAATCCTTTCCTTAAAGACTTTTCGATTGTAGATTGCTTTAGATTGGGAAAAATTCTTCTAATGTACCTATCAAGCCTAACGTTATTGTCTTTTACTAATATGGTTTTGATACCTTCTGACATCTTAACTACAGAAATTTTATAATGAAAGTAGCGTACACCGAAATCTAATAACACACAATTCTACCTAATGTACTTTCAGTATCAGTTACCTCTACATCTATCATTCGAGCGTGATTGGTTAAATCGATCTAAAGAAAATCCTATAATATTCTAATACTTTGCTATAATCGGGGAAGGTCTTGAATCCATTAATAATAGTTTTTCTATATTAGAAAGATGAGTATTAGGGCCTGAACACGCTTCAGTGTTAGGCTCTAATTTCGTATACTCAATGTTGTTAGCTAAAGGTGTTGCTTTTTCTACATTAACATTTGTAGTGTGATATGTCCGCCTGTAAGGACTATATCTTTGTTTTTTTATTCTATTCATTTTGGTACTAGGCTCTAACTGCATACGCGCAATGCCATTAGCCAAAGGTGTTACTCTTCCTACATTAACATTTTTAGTGCGATATGACCACCTGCAAGGACTATGTAATATTTGTTCTTTTACTCCATCCATTTCAGCTGGACACGCTTTAGTGTTAGTTTCTAACTGCATACATTGAATGCGGTCAGTTATAAGTGTTACTCCTTTTTCATTAAGTTTAGCGTTATACTGTAATTGTTCAATTTGATTAGCTTGACCTCTTACCATAAATTCAAAGCTGATAGATAGATGTAATTCTATTACTCTCAACATATATGATGATATGTGTTGCACTATCAGTAATGATCTGTTTCTGAATATACTTGATTCTAAGTCAAGCTGTGTACGTATAGCTAGTGCTATTTGTTCTGCTTCCACTAGAAGATTACTTATACCTTGACGTTCAGCTAAATCTCTTACAGTTTCATAACAATTATCAGGCAATGAAGGATTTGCGCCATAGCATAGTAAGGTTATTACTACTATCCAGTTTCTACGTTCGACAGCATAAGTTAAAGGAGATTCCCTTGAACCATTCTGCGCATTAACATTTGCTCCATATAAAATTAAGATCCTTACTACTTCCGGATGGTTATACTTGGCAGCTTTATGTAAAGCAGTTGATCCTAAATCATCACCTGTATTAGCCTTTACTCCAGCTTCTAATAGAGCATGTACCATTAGTGTATCACCATGTCCGGCAGCACAACGTAAAAACTCAGCTCCCATCAATTTCATCACATCCTTCCATATTCCAAGTTGTATTATAGTAGTTGCTGCTTCTAGATAATTATATGGACAAATAGAAAGTGATATTTTCTGTAGATCATTCGTCTCAATATTTGCTCCATTGGCTATTAGACAATTTATTATTTCTATATTGCCTCTTGCAGCAGCACAATTAAAAGGAGTCCATCCCCATGCATCCTTATAGTTAACCTCTGCTCCATAGTATATTAAAAGCTTCACTGCTTCCACATTACCATTTACAGCAGCAATATGTAAAGGAGATCGCCCAATTAAATTATCCTCTATATTAACATTTGCACCACATTTTAACATGGCCTCTAATACAATAAATAATATTAATGTATCATTCTTTGCAGCAGCCCAATATAAAGGAGTCCATCCAAATACATCCACTGCCTCAATATTTTCGCTAATATTTTTATCCATTTTTATTAAGCACACCACCATTTCTTCATTGTTATTTGCGACAGCAATATGTAAAGGAGTAAGTTTAAGTGTCCCATTCCTCTTAGCATCTGCTCCATTAGCCATTAAGATCTTTACTACTTCTTTATGGCCATTCCTGGCAGCCTCATATAAAGCAGTCAACTTTGCTAGATCCTCCGCATTAACATCTGCTTTATTTTTTACTAAGATCTCTGTTATTTCTATATCGCCTTTTTCAGTAGCCCAATGTAAGGCAGTTCGTTCAGATGAATCCAATTGATCAACATTTGCCCCTTTTTGTAGTAGCTTGAGTGTTACTTCTATATTGCCTGTTTCAGCAGCCCAATGTAAAGCACTCCATGCAGAAAATGGACCTTTTGCGTTAATATTGATTTCTTTTACTTCAAGCATAGCATTTATTACATTGTTGAGCTTAAAATCAATAGCTAAATACAATAACGTGTATGGAAAACATTCATTAAAACAATTCACTGTAAACCAATGATTTATATCAAACTCATCTTCCTCCCACTCTCTATACACATTTCCACTTGCTCTCTTTAGTGCCTCTAGTGTCTCTAGCATCCTTCGTGCGTCTAGCATCACTGGTACCCTTTCTGAGATCTTTCGTGCATTTAGCACATCCTCTAGCGCCACTGCTTTTGGTTCTTCTGATGTCTCTTGTACACCTAACTTTTTTAGCATTCTTTTTACCATCTGTTGCGCATTTGGTACCCTTGACTCCTTTAGTCTCTTTTTTGCTTTTTCTTTTGTCTGCAGTACATTTACTACCTTTAGCCTCTTTTTTAATGGCTCTTGTGTCTCTTGTACTCTTGTACTCTCGCTTGATACTTCTAATCCATGCGATATCTCTTCTAACATTCTTGATGTTTCTGCTTGCCCTAGTATCTTTGCTTCCTTTAATCGCTCTTTTATTCTTTCAATTACATTGTCTTTACTTAAATTTACCTCTTGATCAATTACACCTAATATTATGTTCCACTGTTCATATGTCATTACCATAGCTTTACCTCATACTATAGAATATTTTTTGATGCTATATATTATAGTAGAATAGTCAACACATTTTCCATAGCGTAACTTGAGAGTCTAAAAGGACTGTTATTAACTTACAGAAAACCAAGCTTGCCTGAAACCACTTAATTGATTATAATCATAGGTTTTAAGGCAGTAAAATGACAGCTTTTTTTCCTTTGGTTATTTTTTTAATCTTATACCTTGGAAGTGGTGTCTATTTTTCCTTTATTGGAATTGATAATCCGCTTCGCCAAATTTCGCCGGTAATTTGCCTACTACCGGCGCTATTTTTTGCTGTTGCACGCAATGCAGGTAAAGTTCAACGTAACGTTGATACTGTTATCGAGGGTATGGGTGACAAAAATACCCTTACTATGTGTTTAATTTTTCTATTTTCTGGAGCATTTTCTGTGGTGACTCAATCAATTGGTAGTGCAGATACTGTTGCTAATTTAATTCTCAATTTTCTTCCAGCAAGATTACTACTGCCTGGAGTATTTTTGGCTTCCGCTTTTATATCAACTGCGATTGGTACATCTATGGGAGTTGTTGTATTGATGGTACCAATAGCTGTTAACTTAGCAAAAAGTGGAGCTTTTGGTCTTGAAATAGGAACTGCGACTGTAGTTGGAGGTGCCGTATTTGGTGATAACCTTTCAATGATATCTGACACTACTATTGCATCTGTTTCTTCACAGGGGGCTACGATAAAGGATAAACTTAAAGTAAATTCTAAAGTAGCATTTGTTGCCAGCATTATAACACTTGTCTATCTAGCAGTTATGGCAGATAGTACAAAAATTATTCCTACATCAAATTTAGATTATTTATCAGTAATAAAGATTATTCCTTATATTTCTTTAATAATCATGGGGTTATTTGAAGTTACTACTTTAGTAACAATAACCGTAAATATAATTGTTGCTAGTGTACTAGGGATGACTTTTTTTGACTATACTATCATTCAACTCTCTCATGACATATATGACGGTTTCAAAAAAGTAAACGAGATAGTGATATTTGCTCTATTTATTGGCGGATTGAGTCATATAATGTACAAGCAGGGTCAAAAGGCATTACACAAACTTATCGATGAAAGCAATATCACAAAAACTAAAGCTGAATTTGTAATAGCGGGCATAGCATCTATGTTTACTGTTTTAGTTGCTAATAATACCATTGCTATTTTATTAAGTGGCGATATTGCAAAAAGGCTCGCGCAAAAGCATAATATTCCGTCATACCGTAGTGCATACTTGTTAGACATTTTTGCTTGCGTTACAAAAGGCATTTTGCCTTATGGTTCCCAGCTGCTGCTAGCAGGTAGCATTGCTTCTGTCTCACCTATTTCTTTGTTAACACAAGTGTATTACTGCTTTATTTTAGCAGCAGTTACAGTAGGTGAAATAATCATCAATGGCAGACGTTGCGCGGCTACAACTTAATGTACGAAGATTTCTCTTCATATTACATTTTGTTCTCTAATTGCACATAAGTCAACAATAATTTTTATATAAACCAGCCAACATATTTCAAGAGCATTTTAATTTTACATACAAGAGCAGTGTGCTTCCATGGTTCTTCCGCGGTCCGATAGACAACAAACTTGTCAAGCCGCACTATACTTGTTAGGTGGAAGTGGACGGCAACATGTGCCCAACGAAGTCTAGGCTTCGTTTTTCTTGCTTATCCTTCCATCGGCATTACCTCGAGTAAAAATTATTGTTTATACTCCTCTTAATTGTAATAACAAAATTCTGTTTTATTGACCAACATCCTGTGCATAATTACAGCCAATTTTTCTCTTGCTACTGCTACAATTGCTTTCTTTCATCCCTTTTTTTCCTTGCAAGTTTTAACCCCCAGCTTTTCAACTTAAAAATTTTTCTACTAACTTGGGTGGCACTGTGCAGCCCATATAACATACTGACATTCCATGGCCCTATTTTGATATACTACCATGCCGATCACCCTCCAGAAGCATATTGTCTCAGGTAACCCCATACGCCCCAACTGTACTGTATCTTCAAATCTATCCATTCAAAAGTTGCTTTATATGTCATTGCTAACATAGTACCAACACCTGAGCAGTAGTTAATACCCCATTAACTCTCTATCTTTTGTTTTGTTCTAAGAGCACTGTCGTTTTTCTCCAATGACTTATTGCCTCTAAACCATAAACCAATGTTCAATTGAAGTTCACCATTTCATCCAAATCTTAATTGTTTATTCTTAAAGACAAGCTTTCAAATTTTGACCCTTGACCGAGCTTTATCCCGTATATTTTAATAACCCTCTTATTGTCCCAACAATCTGCTGGTAGCTGCATGTTAACTGTCTTACTTCCAAGTGCTATTTTAATTTGACAAGATTCACTGATTTATTTCAGTACTTCTTTATATAGTTCAGCCCCTCATCATTTGTTTATACTCTGTATCATTTTACGTTTTATTGATTCTTGCAGACAAAGCTGCCGCTTTCATATGGGGTATCTACACAAACTACTGGCAAGCCAAAACTCCTTTAATTTTTTACATGAAATATCCCACTTTTCTACTCCTCCTATAGTTTCCCTGTAATTTTTGGCCTTGTTCAAGCAAGTTCTGCTATTGCCTTGCTTTCGCTTCTGCAACAACTCCTCTTTAATTAATTTTTCTTCTCATCAACGATACTAATGAAAGTTTTGAGGAGACATCTAATCCGTTATAAGTAATATTTCATGAGACTAATTCTACTGTAAAAGTTTAAATTGTTTTTGAAGAACTTATTCTACTGAATTCGTTACTTCGTGTTAAAATAATGGAGTATGTCTCTCCATCATTCAACAGCAATTACAGTATGTGCCCATAAGAAACGAGTTGCCGTTTCCATGAGCTACTTGGATAAGAAATCTATTGATAAAATTGTTCCATTCTTCTCAATAGGTTTTCTTTTTCCCTTATTAGCAGAGCATAAAACTTAGCTTTTTAATAAATCTCATTTTAACTCCAATACACTAACTATGAAACAATCTATATTGCCATCAAAAACGGAATTTATATTGCCAACTTCATGTCCAGTCCTTAAATCCTTTACCATTTGATACGGATGCATAACATACGATCTGATCTGACTGCCCCAACCTATATCGCATTTCTTGCCATATTCTTCGGCCATTTTCTGTTCTTTTTTTTCCAATTCAATTTGATATAAACGTCCTTTAAGTAGTTTAAGTGCTTCATCTTTATTTTTATGTTGAGAACGACCATTTTGGCATTGAGCTACAACGCCTGTTGGAATATGCGTAATACGTACCGCGCTTTCAGTCTTATTTACATGCTGACCACCTGCTCCAGAAGCACGGTAAGTGTCGATCTTTAAATCCTTTTCATCCACAACAATATCTATTGAATCTTCAATCACTGGAGTTACTCCTACACTTGCAAAACTGGTATGACGTTTACCATTTGCATCAAATGGTGATATTCTAACCAATCTATGAACTCCACTTTCGCTTTTTGCCCACCCGTAAGCTTTTTCTCCGATGATCTTTATTGTTGTAGATTTTATACCAACTGCATCACCATCTAATTTTTCTACAACTTCAACTTTAAAATTGTGATAAATTTCTGCCCATCTTGTATACATGCGCATGAGCATCTCAGTCCAATCATTGCTCTCTGTTCCACCAGCTCCTGAGTGGATTTCTAAAAAGCAGTTATTGTTATCTGCTTCACCAGTAAATAAGGATTCTGTCTCTTTAAGTTTGATTAATTTCTCTAGCTTTACTAACTCACCTTTAACTTCAGAAAAAAATTCTTCATCATTCTCATCAATAGCAGATTTCATCAAGCTGATAGCATCGGTGTAATCGCTTTCTAGCTTTGAAAACGATTCTATTTCATGCTTAATTTTAGAGCGTTCTTTTAAAATTTCTTGTGCTTTTTGATTGTCTTGCCACAGATTATCATTCGACGCTTGAGAATCCAGCTCTTCAAGACGCAACTTCAATTTTTCTATGTCAAAGACACCTCCTGATAAGAGAAATACTTTTATTTAAGCCTTGAAAGTATTCAAGGATTTCTGGATGGGTTTTCATTATACTTTAGACTTTAATATATTTATTATCACTAACAATAACAGCAAACAAAATAGAAATTTAACCATATAATAGTTAATTCAAAATAATTTTATTATACTTGAATGTTCAATAAAATCAAGTGTGTATATTTATTAAAAAAATAAGGTAAAGTAATGAATATTAAAACAAGTTCTCATTATGGTTTAGACAAAAAGGCTATTGATGATTTAATAGAGTCTCTCGATAATCAAGAATTAGAAAGTGTTCGTAATATTGTCAAAACGATAGATAGCGTTCAGTTAGCTTATTTTTTATCTACTTCAATCAGTGATCACAGGGAGAAATTAGTTAATATCCTCGATCAACATTTGTTAAGTAATGCCTTAGTACATGTAGTACCAGATTTACAATTAGAGATCATAGAAATATTGGGAATAGAAAATACAGCAAAGTTACTAATGCTTCTTGATGTAGAAGATATAGTAGCCATAGTGAAAGATTTGGATAGAAAGTCTATAGAAAACATACTTAACTACTTACCCAATGCAACTCAAAAATTAGTAGAGGAATTGTTATCATACCCAGAAGAAAGTGCAGGAAGGTTGATACATAAAAATATGGTTATAGCTCCGTATTATTGGACGATAAGTCAGCTAATGGAATTCTTGCGCAATTATAAAAAAATACCAGAAACATTTTACCAAATCTTCATCATTAACTCGAAATTAGAACCTATAGGTAGTTTCAACTTAAATAAGGTAATATCTCACTCAGGAGAAACAATAATAAAAGAGATAATGAGTCAAGATATGAAAATAATTAAAACTGGAATGGACCAAGAAGAAGTAGCAAGAATATTTAAAGATTACTCTCTATTATCAGCTCCAGTAGTAAATAAGAGTGGTAAAATTATCGGTGTAATCCTTATTGAAGATGTAATTAAAATTGTTCAGCAAGAAGCAGAAGAGGATGTACTTAAAATAAGCGGTGTATCATCTAAATCTGATATAAATGCTCCTATACATAAAACTATAATTAAAAGGCTACCTTGGTTATTATTTAACCTCTTAGCTGCAACAATATGTTCTATAGTAGTTGGCTTTTTCGATAACGTAATAGAAAGTTTTATAGTACTACCAATAATTATGCCAATAATTGCATCAATGAGCGGAAATGCAGGATCCCAAACAGTAACACTAACTATCCGGGCAATCGCAACAAAATATCTAACTGAGCAAAATGCGAAAAGAATACTTATAAAAGAATTTTTAATAGGTATGATAAACGGGATAATTTTATCTACCATTTCACTCGTAGTATTAGTAATTAGATTTCACAATTTCAAAGTGGAGATGATTTTTGTGGTCTCCATGATTATGATGTCAATTATTGCAACATTTATCGGCACTTTCATTCCTATAATGCTCCATCGCTTAAAGTCCGATCCTGCTGTTTCCTCTTCAATCTTAACATCAGCAACAACTGACATTCTCTCAGCTCTTATATTTTTTGGTCTAGCCACAATATTTTTATTAAATAGCTGAATCTTGCTATATAAAAAAATTGCTTTACAAGCTTTACCGGCCACGTTATCATTACTCACAGGTACATTGAAGAAGAAAAATAACAGTCGATAAAGAAGTAAAAGTACATGAAACTGAGCTGCTTTAGTTTTAAAGTAAAAACTAAAGTAAAATGCTAAAGTATGCAAAAAAGTTCTTGCTTTGCTAGATCTTTTTAGCTACAACACAGTCTAACGTAATGAATACATGGAGTGTTGCGTTAGATGCATTGTATTATGTACATCATTCAAAAAGCAATTCTGACTTTTTTAAGTAAATACCTAATCTAGTAAGAAATCAAAAGAAAGGCACACTGTAATCAAAGTTACTTAGGATTACCATGAGGTTTCTACAGTAAATTTGTAGAGCAGTTTAGTACAGCTGTATAAGAATCAAATGAATTAGATATTGAAACCAATCTTCAGAGAAGAAGTTTACGATAAAACAATCAAAGTATGAATGTTAAAATATAGGAGGCTTTATGTTAAGTAAAGAAAATACAGGGAAACAGATGGCAGGTAATCAATCTAACAGAGAGGGCACGCTGCTACCTAATAGTCAGCAAATATTAAAGCTGCCAGAAGGTTTTGAAGTAAAAAAAGCAATTGATGGAGGGGATTGTTTTTTTGATTCAGTTGCACAGGGACTTAAACAGCTTAAACCTGATATGGAATTTACTATTAAGTCTCTACGTCAGATTTGTAAGAATCTAGCTTTAAGTGATCAACAATTGAAAAAACAGATTGTAGCAGATGCTAAAAGCTTCCATGATCCTACAATAATACCTTCATGCCATACTATTAATGATGATGAGTTATGGAAAGCTTACTTGGCTGGTATAGAATACACTGCTGAAGATATGAAAGGAATGGAAACACAAGAACCACACTTGTATAAAGCGTTAACTAACTTAAAGTATGGAAGTACGTTACTGGTTCCTATCTGGGGTAGGCCTAATATTGAGGGAAAAATGATTTGTAGTAAATATAATGTTAAGCTACATATTATTGAAAACTTGCCCAATTCAGGATACTCACACCAGCTTATTAATGAACTAACATCTAGATCTATAGATTGTGTAGATTATGATGAAGAAAATACTATACATATAATAAATAAAGGAGCTTCTCATTTTGAACTAATCTTAAGAAAGCAAACGTTATCTCATGGCCATAACATTATGATTAGCAGTGAAGAAAATCCAGATAGTAAGTCCGTTCAACTTCAACAAAATTCCCAAAATGATGCAGCAGATAATCAAATCGACTATCAAACTGATGTAGAGGTATTGCCTGCTGAGTCAACAGTAGTTGATTATGAAGATAGATTATCTGAGGATATTAGCGATGGTACATGGTATAGCGCTTTGGATGATGCTGCAAGTGATGAAGTAATGAAAAAAGCAACTTTTTTTGTTGAGACTTTTGTTAAAAAATTCGAGAAAAAGGTATTTGAATATTCTGAGGAAGTAAAACCAGATTCAAAAACACGAAAACCAGGCAAAATGTTAACCCATATCAACTCTATTGTGAATAATGCCATTCCACCAAGTATATTGAGACTAAGTATTTGTAAAACAAGTGAAGCTATAGGTCTTTTTGCTGCAAAAAAACATAAGAAAGGAGCGAAAAAGGTTTCTGCATCATGTATGCCTTTAGGAGATCAACTAAGAGAGGTTTTAGTAGAGTCTAGCTTGGAAATTTTTCAAAAATTTGAGAAGCAATTAACTGGAATTGTGGATGCCGATTCCTCTTTTTGGAAGAGGGGAGTTGAGAAGTTAGCAATAGATGCTGCATCTAGAGCAATAAATTACATTTCAGCTAGTAATGAGAAAGGAGAGCTTCCCGTTTCTTGCATAACTAAAGGTGTTGTTTTAGGTAAATCAAAAAGTGACACACTTGCTAAGCAATATTTATGTAAACCAGCGAAATCTTTAGATTCAGAAGTATTTCAACCTGGGTTTCGAGTACAAGATAAGCAAAGTGGTGAAATTTTGCTAACTTCAGCATTATATGAAAATGTAGGAATAAAAAAAATAGAAGGTAATGCTACTAAGTATTATCAATTGAATGAGCAGGAAAAATACGGCTATCGGCTTCCCTTTACGTGGGAATTAGAAGAATGGTGGAAGGTAAGCGAAAGATATATGCCCGCTGACCCACCTAAAGAAGAATATGTGTATATCTTAGATGAGGAAAAAAAGAAAAAGTTAGTTAGTAATATATTGAAAGAGATTAATGGAAACGATCCAGTGAGAAAAAAAGATATAGAAAAACTGAATGAAAAGATCGAGAAATTGCACGTATATAGTGAAAACAAAGATAAAAATATATTTTCCTTTAATTTTGGCCACTTACCAGAGTTCTTTATTAAAAGAGAAGAGGTGTTAAACGAATTAGAAAAGAAGTTAAGTAGTAAAAATCAAGAAGTAGAAATGTCACGAATGATCTTAATTCATGGAAAATATGGAACAGGAAAAAGTGAATTGGCTAGAAGTTATGCGCATAGTAAAGAGAGTGATGGTAGTAATATTTGGACAAAAGTTGTATGGATAAATGCTGAAACATACGACACTCTTTCATCTTCATTTTGTGATTTAGCTAAAAAACTAAAGATTTCTATGGAGAATGTAGTAGATTACCGAGATAGAGAAATTGAATCTGTTATCAAGGATGTATATGAGAATTTTCGAGATGTGAAAAGTCTTGTTATTTTTGATAACGCCAGTGAGTATAAGGAGGTTGAAAAATTCTTACCATCCAATTTTTCTGATTTGTTTTTTGGTGGAGAAAAGCCTTACGTTTTAATTACTTCTCGTAGCAAGAATTGGGAAGAAAGAATAGAAAAGATGGAGTTGGATGAAGGATTTCTCCTACATGAAGCTGTAAAATTTGTAGAAAAATACTTAGGTATAGATGGTAGGTTATATGATGAAGATCTGATAAAACTAGCAAAAGTATTAAAATACCTTCCATTAGCCTTAAAACAAGCAGTAGCACATATTAAACAAGAAAAGCTCAGTATTAGTGAGTATCTAGAGCGCTATAATGAAGCAGTCCAAAAATCAAATTTTGATTTTTTTGTGGCACAAGGTATCCCTAAAGAATTATTTACAACTTTGAAAGTTACCTTTGATCAAATAAGAGGAGAAAAACATGTTGGAAAGCAATCACATAATTTTTTGACCTATATGGCTTATTTGAGTCCTGATCAAATTGATACAACAGAAATTTTCCTCCGAAAGAAATCAGAGAAAGATAAGCAACAGGTCTTGGATATTTTTGATTTGCTTAATAAATTTTCAGTAATTGAATTAGAGGAATCAACAGCAAAAGTTCATAGGGGGATACAAAAAACAATAAGAGTAGAGGAAGAGCTAGCGGGAACAGAAGAAGAAACTTTAAGAGGAATTATGACATCATTTTGCCTTACAAATGTAAATCATATTACATCTATTTGGAGTCATGTAAGTAAATATGGCAAGTTAGTTAATGATTTTATCGATTCTATTTATGATGAAGGTAGTACTATCTTACATTTACTAGCAAAAGATGGTAATAAAGAAGTTATTAGGCTTATATTGGAGAAAATAGATCTTAATAAATTAAGTAAGATTATTAATGCTGTTGATGAAGAGGATCTTACTGCTTTAGATTATGCTGCCATGTACGGTCACTTAGAGATAGTTAAATATTTTATAGAGAAAGGGAGTCGTTTGTATGATAATAATGATGAACTTACTCCTCTAAACTGGGCTGCTATATACGGTCAATTAGAAATAGTTAAGTTTTTTATTGATAACGAGTTTTATCAGTCAAGTGAAGAGAGTAATGTTCCTTTATACTATGCTGTCAAGCACGGCCACTTAAGTATCGTTGAGTACTTTGTAGATAAAGGGGATAGTGTGAATATACAGGACTTAGATGCTATACACTGGGCTGCTGAAAATGGTCACTTAGACATTGTTAAATACCTTGTAGAAAAAGTGGCTAATATAAATTTACAGGACTTAGATGGTATGAGTCCTATGCACTGGGCTGCTAAAAATGGTCACTTAGGCATTGTTAAGTACCTTGTAGAGAAAGGGAGTAGTATAAATCTACAGGACGAAGATGGTATGAGTTCTATGCACTGGACTGCTAAAGGTGGTCACTTAGATATCATTAAATACCTTGTAGAGAAAGGGGGTAGTATAGATCTACAGGACGAAGATAGTATGAGTTCTATGCACTGGGCTGCTAAAGGTGGTCACTTAGATATCATTAAATACCTTGTAGAGAAAGAGGGCAATATGGATCTACAGGACGACAATGGCATGAGTCCTGTGTACTATGCTATTTTTAATGGTCACTTAGACATCGCTGAGTATCTTTTTAAGCAAGGAACTAAAATGAATCTCAAAAATAATTATAATAATACTCCTTTGGACTATGCTGTTATCGTTGGTAACTTAGATATTGCTGAGCACCTCTTAGAGCGAGGAGCTAAGATGAGTCAAAAAAGTAAGGATTTTTTATATATTTATGCTAATTTCAATGGTTACTCAAATATTATGCGCCTCCTTAAAGAGCAATATTTAGCTTCAGACTTAAAAACACAATCATATAAAAAGCGGCAGAAGGTATTTGATGAACATACACTATCTAAAAAAGGCAAATTAGAAAATATGAGAGAGGAAAATGCATCAAATATACAACTGCTTCAAGGTAGTCAGAATCTACCGTTAGATATATCAATGCAATTTGAAGGTCTTTTGGGTAAAATGGAAAGTGTAACTAATAGAACACTTATGTCTTCATTTAACAGAGTTACTGTAGAACCTGTGAATAACAAGAACTTACAAGTAGACTAGTTTTATGATAAGCTATTTAATTTTATGAGGGAAATATTTAAAAAACCCGAGAAATAAAATAATGCATTGATATAAAGAAAAGTTCACACGAATCAAGCGGTAGACCAACCCATTCCAAGAAAAACTCTTCTCTCACTAGATGATTTTGGGTACTGAAAGTAGTCATATCATTTAGTACATTGCAGTAAAAAAAATAGAAGTGTTTTTGCAAGCACTGGCTTTAGTTTTAAAAATACAAACTAAAATAAAATGCTAAAAAAGTTCTTGTTCTGCTGATTTTATTGACCATAATGTAGCAATATTCAATATAACCAATACTGGGGTTATTATGTTCAACGCATCATGTTCTGTAAATCGTGCAGAGAAAAATCTAGGCTTTTTTCAGTAAACACCTGATCAACTTAGTTTGATAAGTGAAGATATATCATCACCTAACAGACAGCAAATATTAAGTGGCTTCCATGCAAGCTTTTACTTCTTCTACGTTATGTTTTTGTAGAAAGTTCAGCAGACTTTGAAACCCAGTATCATCATTTTTAAATTTCCTTTTCCTAGTTTCACGTTTTCCTTTTTTGCTTATGAATGAGAGAGAAACGTCAAAATGTTCTTTTGAAACATCTATACCTAAAAAGTTGTTGATCATATATAACCCCATATGTTACCATTAAAAATGAAAAGTAAGGCTAACCTTGTGAATACAGAATTAGAACCATTTGGTCTTTCTAAGATACCGTCCAGCCTATAACTTTTGAGAAGGGACTCTTTCCTGTACCACAGGTTTTATATCTAAAGTTATTGACAAAGTTTTCCCTTCTCCGCCTAATGTTTAAGCTTAAAACACTAGATGCTTTTTTCAAGATACAAAGTTATTGATTAAACCAAATCGTAAATCTATAAGTCAACACTTGTTATCTATTAAACATAAGCTTAAAGAGTTGCGGGCAGCACCACAAGAAGCTGTAATAACTTAATCCAATAATAAAGGGATGGAGCCAATATTACACCTCGGTAGTATCAAGTAAAGTCTTTAACTTATTAGACTACTCTATGCATAACAAACTTTGGAAATGGGCTGTCTATAGACACCATGACAAAAGAAGGTGTTGGGTTAAAAGAAAATACTTTAAAAAGTATGGTAACGACAATTGGAGGTATATGGTAAGTAACAAGCTATATCTTATTAGACATAGAGATCATGCTATTAAACGACGTATCAAAGTAAATGGAAATAGATCTCCATATGATGGGGATTGGCCATACTGGAGAACCCGTTTAAGCAAATTACCAGATCACGAGTAATAAAACTACTGAAGTTACAGCAAGGTAAATGTAATTATTGTTATCTTTGGTTTAGGTTTAACACATGTACATCATCAAGACCACAATAGACGCAATAATAATATGAAAAATCTATCCTTGCTTCATAAGCACTGCCACGATCAATTACATGGAAGTATGCATGACAAGAACCAAATTAGAGAGAAGCCGAATGATGGGAAGTCCGGTTTTGAAGTCGAGTGGGAAGAGGTGACTTTCTCCACTTAAATAACACAATAGCTGGTTTTGGTTGGAAGTGATTGTGTTGTCTAAGTTATTAGTAATATATACTATTAAGTTAGTATTAATTCGTTGAGAACTTTCATTAAAGATTATCAAAAAAAACTTCTAAATAGGGATTGACAAGTTTTAAAAGTGGAAATAATACTACACCTAAAATATAACAGAAGATGATTCATTATGGTACGTAAGAGGGTACAATATTTTTTCATTTATTTATTAAAGAATTTTTGATGATCTATGCTTTTAGATATTGTTGCGTTATTTAGCAAACTTCCAGGACACTGATTGAGTTTTTCAAACTTACTTATTGCCTCATTTAAGTCTCTTTCTACAGCACTAATCTCTCTTTCTTTTCTTGTCAAAAACGGACCGGTTCTGAATATTTTTTCTCCCGTAAACATCTTGACTATTACATCAACTAGCAGAACCGTTCCATTAACTTGTGAAGAACTAATCGAGCCTCCAGCTGAGTAGGCAACATGTTGCTGTGCAGAAATAATGCTTTTGCATAAGCCATTAACTACAGTAGTAGTTGAATCTTTCAAATGACTAACCGCACTGTTAATAAAAGAAGAAGGTCTGACAGCACTGCTTGGTACAGATGTAGATTGCGTAGCATCATCTTTGTAATAATATTTATCAAGATCTAAAGGTGTTTTGCCTTCTTTATTTTTAATATTAATATCAGCATTATTATCGTATAACAGTTTTATTATCTGAGTATGTTGGAAACTAATAGCCAAATGCATAGGTGTGTTCCCCTGTTCATTTTGAACATTGATATCAGCATGATATTTAACAAGAAGCTCAACTATTTTTAAGTGATTTTTTCGAACAGCAGCATGTAAACATGTATCTTGCGAATCATCATAAAGATCAAATTTGCTATTTGGACTAGCACTACGCTTAAGTAAGACCTCCACTTTTTCCAGACTATTGTCATATATAGCCCAACCTACAAGAGTGCGCGCCTCTTCAGCACATAAAAAATAGTCACCAATTCCAGCCCCCTCATCGATTAGAAGCTCTATCATTTTTATAGTGCAGTGCCTGACAGCATAATATATAGGAGGAAGGTTAAAATAATCCCTAATGTTAACATCAGCACCATTCACAATCAAAAACTTCGTTATTCCTAAATTTTTTTTATTAACAGCAATTGACAAAGGTGAGTTACCATTCTGATCTTTAGAATTAATAATGACATTGGATTTAAGAATATAAGCCTCTGCTATTCTTGTTTTTTTAACATATTCTTTAACTTTCTGAAAATTTTCTTCCCTTACTGCAGAGCGTAGATCATTTTTCAATTTCTCAAATTTCGTATTTGTTAACATAACTCATCCAAAAAAATAACATTTTCGACTTTATATCACACAATTTAGTACGCACAAGTAAAATTTACAAAAAAAAAATGAAAAGAAATGGTTCTGTTGCATCTATAAACCATAGGAAAGAAGATCATTAAATGTAGGAGTTATGAAGCCATTAACATAGCAAAATTCTCAAAAGTAGAAACATTGTCATTAGCTCCGATAATTTGTTTTTTCTGAATCATGCGAACATTTTCTATACCTGTAATAGTAATCTTTGCGGAATGAAAATTTTTAAAACTAAGCATAGGCTTTGTTCGTTTCTTGATAAACCTATCAACAATATTATTTAGATATTTTATTTGAAGAACTGTAATCTTCAGAAATTTCCGCATTCAAATCATCAAGAGCAGCAGTATTACTGCCGCTTTTATCAATCACAATTTTCTCAGGAAGATAGTTACTCCTGAAGGCTTTACGAAAGAATGCAAGTGCTGCAGACTTGTCTCTACTAACACACAAGAGGAAGTCTACAGTATTACCAATAGTGCTCTATATAAATAAACCCATTTACCGTTTAATTTAATGTAAGTCTCTCCAACTACTACCAACCTGCTTCTTTCTTTTCCTTACTGCCTCATCTATCAGTGGTACAAATCTACCTTTGTAACGTAGCATTTTGCTCCCCTTATACTCATCCAAATCTCGATAGCTCAAAGAGAATCATGTATACAGATAACATCCGCTGAAAAGCTAAATCCTTGGGAGTGTTAAATAAACTGTGTCAAACCAAGAAATAAAAATATAATTGATATAAAAAAATGGAGGTTTGACATGAGTCAAGTAAACAGAACTACCGGTTTGGTAGACTATAAAGAACTGGAAGCAAATATTCTATCATCGATAAGAGAAGGAAGGCCGCTGACGGGAAGAGATGGAGCATTAACACCGTTTATAAAAAGGTTGCTAGAGGCAAGTCTGGAAGGTGAAATAGAAAGCCACATGTCAGCTAAAAGTGAAGAAAATAACCGAAGAAATGGGAGAAACGCAAAAACTTTACGCACGAGTGGAGGCTCATTTGAGTTGTTAACACCTAGAGACAGGGAAGGAAGCTTTGAACCCCAAATAGTTAGAAAAAGACAAACAAGCCTACATCCAGAACTTGAAGCAAAGGTCTTAAGCACATTTGCCAGTGGCATGGGATACAGAGATATAGCGTCACATATTGAGGAAATTTACGATCACAAAATATCGGCGGCAGAGATATCAAGTATTACTGACAAACTGCTACCAGTAATCAACGAATGGCGTAGTCGTCCGCTGCAGTCTGTATATCCGATAGTTTTCATGGACGGAATATTTTTTAAAGTCAAGGAGGACGGGCATTGTGTAAGTAAATGTATGTATAATATATTAGGTATAGATCAAAATGGCAGAAAAGAAGTATTAGGTTTTTATTTAGCTGAAAGTGAAGGAGCTAACTTCTGGTTGGGAGTACTAAATGATCTCAAAGAGAGAGGAGTGGAAGATATTCTAATTGCATGTGTAGATGGGCTAAAAAGCTTTCCTGCAGCAATAAACGGTGTGTTCCCTAATGCAGAAGTGCAGATGTGTATAGTGCATCAGATACGTAACTCACTGAAGTATGTAGCTAGTAAAGATGCAAAGAGTTTTTTGAGTGATTTAAAGAAGGTATATCAAGCTTCAAGTAAGGAAATTGCCGAGAATTATCTGTTGGAATTAGATGAAAAATGGGGCACAAAGTACCCTATGGTTATAAAATCTTGGCAGAATAATTGGGAAAACCTATCTGGTTATTTTAAGTATTCCGATCCAGTTAGGAGGATAATCTATACTACTAATCCCATAGAGGGGCTACATAGGCAAATTAGGAAATTCACCAAAACCAAGGGCTCATTTACCAACACAAACGCCTTGTACAAACAGGTATATTGTGCTATAAAAAAAGTAGAGCAAAAATGGGTAATGGCTTTGCCTAATTGGGCATTAACTATATCTCAGCTCGATATTTTCTTTCCCAACAGATTGAAAATTCAGTTGAGCTAAAAATGTGGTTTGACACAGTTTATTTAACACTCCCAAACCAAGGGCTCATTTACCAACACAAACGCCTTGTACAAACAGGTATATTGTGCTATAAAAAAAGTAGAGCAAAAATGGGTAATGGCTTTGCCTAATTGGGCATTAACTATATCTCAGCTCGATATTTTCTTTCCCAACAGATTGAAAATTCAGTTGAGCTAAAAATGTGGTTTGACACAGTTTATTTAACACTCCCTGTAACAAATAAAATACCATCATCTTTTTCCTGTTGCTCAGCAATACGTTTAATCCAAAGTAATTTTTTATTCTTGTTTGCTAATGCAATTCTATTGCGATCAGGACTATCATTGCGTTCTGTTAAAGTATCTTTTCTTTCCTCTTCTACTATTCCAGCTTTCAGTTGTGCTGCATCTTTTTCTAACAATTTATATAGTTCGCTATTTTTGTCTATAGTCAGATTAGTATTATCATTTTCTTGTTCTGCCACTTTTCTTTCTAACAACTTACGCACAGGGTCATATTTTTTACCTTCTTTTATCTTTTCCAACATACTTTCTGAGAATAAATCTTTAGTAGCCTGGTGTGAAGGTTCTCTCAATCCTTTATTCAAATTTTCCAATGTATCTTTTGGTTCAATGGTTTCTAATTTCCTCTCTAATTGTTCAGGATTTACCTGAAAATTATCGTGGCTAGTGTAAGTTGGAGATGAGTAACCTGAGTCGTTTATTTCTTTCTCCGCTGCATTGTCTTTTAGCAATCCAGCTGCTAATAAATGTTCTTTTGTTTGCTCACTCATTTTCTTTTGATTTACTGGTTTTAGCAGGAATTTCTGAGTTTCCTTATCCAACTTACTGGTAAATTCCGTAAGTAGGGTATCATCTCTTTGTTCAACATTCATTAGGCTCGCTTTTAACTGTCCAGAATTTACTCGAGATTTTTCATGATTAGAGTGAGTTGGAGATGAATAGCCCGAATCGTTTGTTTTTATGTCTGTTGAGCTGTATTCTAGCGATTCATTTTCTTGTTCGGTTTCTTTTTGTTTATCGTTTCCTCTTTCTTCGTTTTCCTTAGTGCTAAGATAATCTTTTTCTTGTTTATAATCTGATTGAGAATTTGAAAGCGTTATATACTCATCTTCGTTATCGCTCCAACCATCTTCGAAGTCAGAAAATTCTTCATCATACTCACTTTCACTACGTAATAACTCATTTTTTGCTTTCCATGCAAGAATCGAAGCTACATCATTTAGTGGTTGTTTATTTCCAGTATTGCGTGATTCTTTAGCGTTTTCATACTTAAATGCCTCTTTAACTTTTTTGAATGCAACGTCTTGTGCTGGTGCAGCGCTTTCAGTAGTTGTAGGATCAAAAATTGCACCTTTTTGCCGATTATTAGATATTTGCTCACTTTCATCTGATTTTCGGCTTCCAGGTACAACATGTCCAAATGTAGCAAATGTAGGATTGTCATACCGTTCATCCTCTTGTGTATTATCTTGATTGTAGGTTACAGACTTGGTAAAAATAGTACTGCTTGAAGAAGCATCAGAATATGGAGAATTGTAGTTATTTCTACTATTAATCCGTATTGGCTGATACTCATCTTTTTTCTGATTATTAGGTAATGAACTAGCTCTAGGTGGCAGTGACGGTGGAATCTTTTTAGCAGATGCGTTATTAGAATTTGTAGTGCTAGTCGTTGCATGCTTAAACTCAACTTCTTGATCTTGAGCAGCTTGAACGCCAATACCTTTACTAATATCACTTTCTATGAAAGTTTCAGATGATTGTTGATTCTCTTGTTCTTGTCCTTTCTCCTTGAATTGTATTTGATATAGGAATAAGCCACCTATTTTTACATCTGTGTTTGCTTTTAATTGTTCCTCAGTAACACCATTACGTTCAGTGAGATCTACACCGTCTTTATCAATCTTGATTTTGATAGTACATTTTTTTCCATTTTTGTCATGCCAATTCAAAGTCATTTCATATGAACCATCGGTTACAACATAATGCCTTATTCTTTTCTCTCCTTCTTCGGCAACAAAACCGTGCATTCCGCTCTTTCCATCACTATGCAGCGTTGAAAATCCCGAAATTCCTTTCTTCTGACAAAAGTCACTATTTAAAAACTCGCTGATTTTAAACTCTTTTTTGTCATCTCCCAGTGTAATACTTGCGTGATCGCCATATATTGAAACTCCTGCGATATCATCAACATACTCTTTTAACCTTGCTTTAACTTCACTTTCAAGCTTTTGTTCGGCTTTCTTTATCTTGTTCTGCTCTGGAAGAATAACTTCATAAGCTTTATTTTTCTCTTCATCTGTTTCCAAATTCCAGATGGGGTGCTTTATTAGAAACTTTACTGCATTAAAACCAACTCTGGAATTATAAATTGGGTCGTCTTCCTTTTTTATTTCATCGAATAAAGTAAAAAATCCTCGAATGAATTCATGATATTGTTGTGTGCTTTGAGTATTCATATTTTCCCTCACTAATAACCCTCTGCCTTTTAGCCTTAGCTAGTACAATTATTACGGGAATTGATTTAGTTTTTATTAAAGAAGTTGTATTGCTAACGTGATGACATGAGCTATTTTATGTTCACATTAAGCAATTAAGTTGTCATTCCAGTCTAGAATCTAGATTTTTCTAGACTTGATCCTATAGTCAAATTCATAACTACAAACGTTGTAATATAAGAGTAATTTTCACCAAAAAGTATGTCATTCAAGTAGCTGACACTGGGATTCAGTGGCACTTAGTTAGTGAGCATAAAAGTATTATGTTAAAACATAACATTTTTGATGAAGTTCATGAAAGGCTGGATTCCAGACTGGGATGACAACTTAAAATATTGCTTTAGCTCTGTTTTTGCAACTTCAAGTATTTGCTACTCATAGTAAATACTTCTGGATCTTGAGAAGTGAGCTTGAGTATAGCAAGTATGTTTATGAGCAGCAAAGCAGCAATTGAAATATCAGCGATATCCCAGAGTAATTTAACTCCACCGATTGCACCAAGTGGAATAATTAAGGTAAAAACTACAGTCCAGATTTTAGTGTATTTATTATCCATAGATACATAGCGTATTGTTTGTTTTGAACAAAAAAACCAAGTAAAGATAGTAGTAAAGGCAAAACAAAACATTATGGCCATAATTAAATAGTCAGTATAGGGCCAATTCATAGCTTTTCTAAAAGCAAAAATGCACATGTTAGTGCTCTCTAAATCAGTAATCCAAGAATCTGTGACAAGCAGTACCATTGCTGTAATGAATACTATGAGTGCAACTATAAAAGGAGATATTATTGTGATTAGACTCTGTTCAATGATAAATTTATTGTTATTTTTTTTAGGAGTAATCGAGGAATGTACAATTCCTTCGAGGCCAAGTCCTATATCTGTTGCAAAAATACCTCGCAGAGTTCCTACTTGAATAATAGTCAACATTTCTAAAATTAAACCTAAAGATAAGCCAGAGTTAAAGCTACTAGTTGTAAAAAAATTGCTTGTTATTAGTTTTAGAGAAGGAAGAATATTTTCACTAAACTTAAATAATATGATACCGCAAAGTGTGAGGTAACTTACCGTCATTATCGGTATCATAGCCGATATAAAAATTTTAATTTTTTTTAAGCTGAGAGCTGCAACAACAAAAAATATTATGGCCATTACAATGCCACCAATGACTACAGGTATGTCTACCATGCTGAGTGGTATTGATAGAGAATTTACCTGAACAAGGTTACCAACTGTTATTGAAACCATCATCATAATAACTAGAAACACAACTGTAGCTTTTCTAGAATTAAATGCATCAGTCATGTAGGCTACAGGTCCACCTATAAACCGTCCATTTTTTTCTTTTCTGGTTTTTATACTTAGGTAACAAGTAACATATTTTATCACAGAAGTAACAACAATAATTATTGCCATCCATAAAATGGATCCTGGTCCTCCGGTTTTTAGAGCAACAGCAGTGCCTGAAACGTTTCCTACTCCTAAGTTTCCTCCTAAGATTGTAAACAGGGCGGCTATAGAAGAAAATTTATTTTCTCCTCTTTTAGCTCCAATAAGTGAAACGGCATACGGTAGTCTAAATATCTGCAACCATTTTAGTTTAACCGATAGGTAAACACCAGCAACTAGTATGAGTAGTATTGTTGGCAGTAATAAAACAAACTTTACTGTACCCATCTGTAAAAGAGAGATTTTTATTTGAGTATATAGCAAAAATTGAAAAATACCTAACTTATTGTTTATGAGAAGTAACACTATAAAAGCTATAGTAAGCCTGCTAAAATCCTATTTTTCATACCACTCATTTATGAGTTTATTGATATCAGAATCTATAAAATCCTTTAGTTGTTGACTGGTTTTTATCTCGGCATTTTTAGGGATACACCTATCTTTACATATTGCGTACTTTATATGAAAGTTAATATCAGCGTATTCCTGATTTGGAATGATATTGGTTTTAAAGGGAAATAACACCATATCTTCATATATGTTACTAACAAATGTAACTTCCCCAACTTTATCTTCATGTTCCTTGGGAGTAGGCCAATGAATATCTATATTTGATATGTTACCCTGACAGTCAAAGGAAGTAGGAAGGCCAAAATCTCCAGGGTCTTTGTAATATATATGCCAACCTGGTTTTATTGCAACCTTTATTGCGCCTTCAATGGTAAGGTTTGCTTTATTTACCTTACCAATGAGCAGATCAAATTTTGCAACTTCTTCTTCAGCGCACAATTGAGTGCAAGAAAAAAGTAAAAGTAGGATTGAGTATATACGTATTTTCATAAATACTCTATTTATGAAGAAAATAATTTAAGTTCTATCTATTATAATAAAAATATTATATAAATCATTTGTTAATATAATATTATGCTAATACAAATATACTAGCAAGTATAACTTTCATATATTATTTTTTTATTTTTAAGCAGTTATAATATTAAAGAGACGTAACAAATATAAATAGTAGTGGCTTTGCATAGAAAATCACAAATTTATTTCCTTTATAAATGTAAGACTTTTTAGAACTAGAAAGATACCTTGGAGCAACTTGCTCCAAGGCTCTTGTTTACTTAGAATCCACCCATTCCGCCCATTGCTCCTGCACCCATAGGTGATGAAGCATTTTCTTCTCTGTTTGGTAGATCAACTATCATAGATTCAGTAGTAATAAGTGCGCTTGCTACAGACACTGCCGTTTCAAAAGCAATACGAACTACTTTTGCCGGATCAATTACACCAGCTGTTGATGCATTAGCGTAGTTCATAGCCTCAACGTTGTATATAAGCTCTTTATCATTCTGCTTAATCAAATAGTCAATTATAACAGCAGATTCAAGACCAGCATTTTTAACCAATCTTTTGATTGGAGCACTGAGAACTTTTTTGACAATGTTGATACCTATTTGCTCTTCATCGCTTGAAGCTTTTAGCTTATCAAGAGCAGATGCAGCGTAAAGAAGTGCAACTCCTCCACCTGGAACTATCCCTTCTTCAATTGCAGCTCTTGTTGCATGAAGTGCATCTTCTACTCTATCTCTACGTTCTTTTACCTCTACTTCAGTTGCTCCACCAACTTTGAGTACAGCAACACCGCCTGATAATTTTGCTAAACGCTCTCTTAGCTTTTCTTTGTCATAATCAGAGGTTGAAGTTTCAATCTGAGATTTAATCTGGTTAATTCTAGCATTTACTCTGTTTTGTTTGTCACAGTCGCTGTCTTCACTAACAATTGTGGTATTGTCTTTAGTGATTTTAACATTTTTAGCAGTACCAAGATCTTCAAGAGTCAAATCTTCCATCTTGATTCCAAGCTCATCTTTTATGACATACTTAGCACCTGTTAAAGCTGCTATATCTTCGAGCATCTCCTTTCTCCTATCACCAAAACCTGGAGCTTTTACTGCAGCAACTTTTAGACCACGCAATTTGTTGATCACTAAAGTGCTTAATGCTTCACCTTCAACATCTTCTGCAATGATAAACAAAGGTTTACCAGACTTAAAAATAGCCTCAAGAATAGGAAGTAAAGGTTGAATAATATTAAGTTTTTTTTCTGTAATCAGCAAATATGGATCATCAAGCTCCACACTCATCTTTTCATTATTTGTAACAAAGTATGGAGAGAGATAACCACGGTCAAACTGCATACCAGTTGTAAGTTCAACTTCTAATTCTTTTGAACCCTTACTCTCTTCAACAGTGATGACGCCTTCTTTTCCAACCTTTTTAACAGCATCAGCAATGCTATTACCAATATCTTTATCACCATTTGCAGAAATTATTGCAACTTGTGCAACTTCATCCATTTTCTCTAAAGAAATTGTGCGAGACATTGATGTAATTTCCTTTAATATCACATCTTTTGCCTTCTGTATTCCATTTTTGATACAAATACGATCATTTCCAGCTGCAATTGACTTTGAAGCTTCCATTATCATATTGCTAGTCAGTATTGAGCATGTCGTGGTACCATCACCAACTTTGTCATTACACTGGGAAGCACTTTGAGCGATGGTGCTTACTATCGCAGAGTGTAATGGTTTTTCAGGCTTTATACCTTTCATTACCTTATAGCCATCCTTTGTGACCTCTGGTCCACCATATGGCTTGCTAATTCCTATTGTATTTCCCCTAGGCCCTGCAGTTGCTCCCACCGTTGAGTCAACCATTGCTGCAACTTCACGAAAGGCTTCTTGTAACTGTTCGCCTGATACTACTATGTTAGCCATTTTTATCACTCCTTAAATTAATAAAAAATTTAGAATATTAAAGTACATAATGCACTATATAGCGCATTAGTTTAGTAAAATAGGAATACCTACTTGATAACAGCAAGTAGGTCTGACTCCTTCATCACGACATACTTTTCATTATCATGCTCTACTTCTGTTCCAGCCCACTGCCTGTAGAAAACCTTATCACCAGTTTTTACAGTTAAAGCTATACGCTCTCCGCTTGAGTTGCGTGAACCACTACCAATTGCTATAACTTCACCTTTAGTAGGCTTCTTCTCAGCACTTGATGGTAGTACAATTCCACCTTGTTTTTCTTCAGTAATAGGCTTTATTAGCACGTTATCATCTAATACATTTAAATTTACACTTGACATTTATGTTTCCTCATTAATAGATTAACCTACAATTCTATGTAGTCATCTAAAGGTTACATTTCAAGGGTTGGAGTTAGTAAAAGTGTATAATTTAAGGTTTGAACAGAAGTTTTATGGGTTACATACCGCTAGCAAACCGTAGTCTAATATCTTTATACGGACCAGATACGAGAGATTTTCTTCAGAGTGTTATAACAAATGATATTAATAAACTAAGTAGCCAGCAGGCAATTTACTCTTTATTACTCAACCCTCAGGGAAAATATCTGTACGATTTTTTCCTCATTGAGCATGATAAATATATTTATTTGGAGTGTGAAAATGCCCATCTACAGCAAATAATTGAAAAATTAGACTTGCTTAAAACTTACCTTAGAGTGAGGATTAAAGACATTAGTGCACTATATAAGGTTGGAGTTTTGTTTGATGCTAAGTTGGCGGAGTGTAGTAGTAAGAAGTCACAAGTTATTTTTCAAGACCCAAGGCACAAGCTGCTAGGAATGAGGATCATACATGAAGATGAAATAAAAGAACCGGTTGGAGATTTTATTCAGTATGAAAAAGTTAGAATTAAAAACCTTGTCCCAGATGGAGCAAAAGATATGGTGCAAAATTCATCATTTCCGCTGCAATATTTAATCGATAAGATAAATGGTATAAGCTTTAATAAAGGATGCTATATAGGTCAGGAAGTTGTAAATCGAATGAGCAGACAAGAAAAATTCAGAAGGAAACTTTACCTTGTTGAGGGAAAAAATGCACTTCCAAATATTGGCACTAAAGTAATCAGTGAACATAATGAAGAAGTAGGAGAACTACGCTCTAGTGTCGACAATATTGGACTTGCATTGCTTAATACTGGAAAAAGCCACGCAAATTTATATGTCGGTGGAGTTAGCATTAAGACGTTATAAAATATCTGTTCTAGCAAAAGCCCCTTTTTCTTGCTTGAGTGTTTGTGATACTTAATTAAATTCTTGATTTTCTTGCTTAAATGTATAATAATTAAAGTATATTTTTAATAGGAAAGTTTGATATGGATTTAAAACAGTGGGAGCAGATATTAAATACGATAAATGATGGCAGTGATTTAAATGGTAATAACGTAGTTGAAAAAATAAAAGAGAAGCTACAAACAATAGACTCAGATGTGTATCAAGAGTGGGAGAAGAAAGGATTTGACATAAATTGCCAATTCGACTGTAGCTCTTATAGTAAAGTAACATTGTTACATTTAGCAATTATATATGCTGGTCAAAGTGTAGTAGACGCCCTATTAAATAAAGGGGCTAATGTTAATGCGAAAGATGATCATGGAAGAACTCCTTTACATTATGCTGCTATGCGTAAAGTATGGGCAGTAGACGCTCTATTAAATAAAGGGGCTAATGTTAATGCGAAAGATGATCATGGAAGAACTCCTTTACATTATGCTGATTATGGAGCAGAGATAAAAGAAGCTCTATTAGCAAGAGGTGCTACTTCATTAAGGGGTAATGATGACGAAACTGAAGAAATAGCTACTGAAAAAGTAACTAAAAAGAAAAAGTCGATTGCCACTAAAGCAATGAAAGTTGGTAGTGTTTGTGGCATTATAGCTGCATTAGCAGTTGGTGGTGGATGTTTTGCTGCTGGTGCTCAATTACCAATACTGGCTCTAATTGGCATAGCTGTAGCTGCTGCTATAGTAACAGGACTTGTTGCTGGTGGTATTACATATGTAATATCTAGTAAGATAGAAAATCCTGACACATCAAGATTGGTAGGAGAACAACAAGTTTTGCTTCACTAAATTAAGTAAAAGGAAGAAAAGACTTCTTCCTTTTCTCCAAATTTTTTACTTCGTTAGGTACCCTTAATCCTATTCAGGGTACCTAGATCTGATAATAGGTGTAACCATTGCTCGAACAGAAACAATGTTTTTAGCGTCGTTCTTTAAAGAATGACACTATTTCCATTTGATTAGAAGCCCCTTTTTCTTGTTTTAGTTATTCACAGAATTGTTAATAACTAAGTTGATAACCTAGTAGAGTACATAATTTTATATTTCTGAGTACTTTGGAGATCTATAATAAATATGATTTCCAATCCATTTCCATATGGTAAGTTTAATACGAGTTAATACTATGTGAAGCATAATTTTATGTTTACATGAATTTTTCTGAAAGTGAATAACTTCAATTCAGTATTAGCTTTTCAATCTCATCAATTGCAAGACCAGTGGATTTAGCTATTAATTCAATAGATACACCAGCTTTAAGTAGGTTTTTTGCTATTTCAACTTCTCTTGTCTTTTTGCCTTCCTCTCTACCTTCTAGTTTAGCATCATCAAGTTTTTGAGCGAGAACAGCCTTTTCATCACGAATACGCTTTATTTCTTGCTCATAAGCTATAAATTCTTTTTCAGACCAGTTGAACCTATTTAGTTCTTCATACGCTCTTTTAATTATTAGATCACTTCCTATTATTCTCTCTAGCTCTTCTTCACTAGTTTCATCTGCATATCGTTGTCTAAGTGAAGAAGGTTGCCCCTCCTCACTCGACTGCAAAACCGTACGTGAGACTTTGCGGCTCATACGGCTTCTCTCCAATTTGGTGCTTTTCATGCACACCTCCTGTGTAATTCATCATGACAATGTCTATGCAACAAAGATAAGTTTTTGATCATATTATTACGCCTATTCCGGTCTTTGTGATGTATTTCTATTGTATCATTACTTTTAAACCATAGTCTACAATTATCGCATTTACTTTGTTGCAACCTCAATAATTTTATTACTCCTAGTGGCTTATCTGGTATTTTTCTCAGACGTTTACCCCAATATACCCAATCACCATTATATGGGGATCTGGTTTTTTGCACTTTGATATGTCGTTTAATAGCATGATCGCTGTATATAGTAAGACGTATCTTGTTACTTGTCATAAAGCGCCAGTTTTCGTTATTATATTTCTTAAGGTACCTTCTTTTTATCCAGCATCTCCCTTTGTTTGGGTGCCTAAAAACTGCCCACTTCCAGAGTTTTCTATGCATAATATTATCCAATGAGCTAAAGATTTTACATGAAACTACCGAGGAGTAATATTGACTCCATCCTCTGTTTATTGGATTGAGATCCTTTATCACCCGTTCTTGTGGTGCTCCACGCATTTCTCTGAGCTTATGTTTAATAGCTAGTGTATGTTGTTTTATAGAATTACGACTTGGTTTGATTAATAACTTGTAACCTTTCTTACTTTCTTTTATTGGATATTGTCTTATTGAAAAACCAAGAAAATCAAATCCTGGTTTTGTTTCGTCAATGGTTCTTAATGTATGAGAAACTCTTGTTTTAGAGGGCTTTAATTTTAGTCCAATGGTTTCTAACCATTCTTCAACTAAAATTTTTGCTTTAAGAATAATCTCTTCATTTTCATGTATTATGACAAAATCATCACAGTAGAAAATTACACTAATAGACTTTTGTGCGTTTTTATGCGATATCTTACCATATTTTCTTTTCATGCACTGAAAGAGTTCGTTTGTTAAAGCTTTTTTGACATGTTGCTCTAATCCGTGTAATGCAACACAAGCTAGCAACGGTGAGATCGTCCCTCCTTGAATTGTACCACGTTTTGTGGATTGAAGCTTTCCATCTTCCATAATACCCGCTCCTAACCATCCTCTTATGATTTTCTTTAACGTTGGTGTGGTATTGAGCTTTTCAAGCAGTTTATTATGGTTAATATTGTCAAAGCCTCCAGCAATATCAGCATCTAATACATATGCTGTTTTCTGTTTTAGCACATCAAATATGGCTTCAATTGCATCATGACATGATCTACCAGGTCTAAAACCATAAGTGTTTGGCTCAAGTTTTGCCTCCCATTCTGGTTCTAAAGCCATTTTTACAAGTGTTTGTTTTGCTCGACACGATATAGTGGGTATACCAAGCGGGCGATGCTCCGATGGCTTACCAGATTTTGGAATCCAGACACGTCTTGATGGCTTTGCTTTTTCTTTTATATCTAAAGAATA
>NZ_JAIZNT010000008.1:0-87586 GCF_020405475.1 Wolbachia endosymbiont of Tribolium confusum
TACCAATTCCCATTATGCGGGAAACAGATAGACAATAATGGAAGAAAAGCCATAATAAAATAAGCGAAATAGTTTAGGTAACAATGGCACTCAGATCAAAATTATTGGATGAAGAAGTAGTAAAATCAGCAAAAGAGATGCTGAAGAAAGTAAGGAATAATGCATATGTTTCAAAAAAACTAAATGCTGTAATTGCAGCAAGAAAGTACAGTATAACGGCTGTAGCAAAAATATATTGCATTTCAAGAAAGGCATTAACTTCGTGGATAAAACTCTTAAAATTTGGCAGAGAAGAAAAACTGTTCGCTCCTCCATCACGCCGTAGAAAAACTAAATTAAATCAGGCTCAACTACAGCAAATTGAAGCATGGATAGGAGAAAACCCTAAATATTACCATTAAAGAAATGAGAATAAGAATCCAGGAAAAGTTTGGACTAAATATCAGCAAATCTACAGTACACCGCAATATGCAAAAGATGAAATTTTCATATATTATACCAAGACCAGTACACAACGTACAAGATAAAAGTAAACAAGAGGAATTCAAAAAAAATCTCAATGAAGTTATTGGAAAGTATCCTGAAAAAGAGCTGTTTTTCTTTGATGAATCAAGGTTTGGCACACATTCGAAAGTCGGGCATGGATGGTTTAAAAAAGGTACTAGGACTCGGGTTAAAATAAAATTAGGTAGGCATAATTTTTATCTCTACAGTGCAGTTAATCCTAAAAATGGAGGGAGCTTTAGCTTATTTGCACCAAATGTTAACACTGATTGCATGAATATATTTCTTGAGCAAATGTTGCAATATCTAGGGACAAGAGAAGCTGTTCTTGTTATGGACTGTGCTAGTTGGCATAAGTCAAAAAATTTAAAGGTACCTAAAAACATTGAGATTATATACCTACCTCCATATTCACCTGAACTCAATCCTATTGAGAGGCTTTGGTTATACATAAAACAGAACATTTTGCGCAATAAAGTATACGATACTATTGCTTTGCTTGAGAGCGCTTTATGCAAATTTCTTACCTCTCTTGCTACCTCTACACTTAAACAACTCTGCTCTGTTCCCTATTTGACTCCACAACAATGAGAATTGGTATTAGGTGCTTAAAGGAAAGAATATCTGACCCAAATTTATTGTGGTTAGTAAAGAAATTCCTTAAAGCTGGAGTCATGGAAGCTGGATATTATAAAGCAACCACACAAGGAGCACCTCAAGGAGGAATAGTAAGTCCAGTATTAGCCAATATATATTTACACTATGTGCTAGATCTATGGTTTGAAAAGAAAGTAAAACCCAAATCTAAAGGATATATGGAGCTAGTCAGGTACGCAGATGATCTTGTGGTGAGCTGTGAAAATGAGGAAGATGCTAAGGAATTTCTAGAATCACTGAAACAGAGATTAGCCAAGTTTGGTTTGGAAATATCTGAAAACAAAACAAGGATAGTAAAGTTTGGCAAGAAAGGATGGTACCAAGCAAAGAGAGAAAAGAAGAAAATGGAAAGTTTCAACTTTCTAGGATTTACGCACTACTGTGCAAAAAGTCGTAATGGCAGGCTAATTATGGGACATAAAACCTCAAAAATAAACCTAGCTAGGAAACTTAAAGAAATCAAAGAATGGTTGAAAACGACACGTAACCGGATTTGTCTCAAAGATTGGTGGCAGATACTAAAAGCTAAACTAAGAGGGCACTATAACTACTTCGGGATTAGTGGAAATTACCGATGGCTCAGTAAGTTTGAGTGGGCGGTAAATAAGCTAACGTTTAAGTGGATAAACCGTCGTAGTCAGAAAAAGAGTATGACTTGGGAACAATTCATGAACTACAAACAAGTCAATCCACTACCAAAGCCAAAAATATGTTTTTCTTTATATATAGGAGGTATATCGTGAACGCTATTATTGTGGAGCCGTGTGCGGGAAAACTGCAAGCACGGTTCTTATGGGGGAGTCATAAAAATAAAACTCAAACAAGGGGGGTAGGACTATGACTTCTACCAACCTACGTTACAAAGGTAGATTTGTACCACTGATAGATGAGGCAGTAAGGAAAAGAAAGAAGCAGGTTGGTAGTAGTTGGAGAGACTTACATTGTTTTAAAAATTTTCATTCCACAAAGATTACTATTACAGGTATAGAAAATGTTCGCATGATTCAGAAAAAACAAATTATCGGAGCTAATGACAATGTTTCTACTTTTGAGAATTTTGCTATGTTAATGGCTTCATAACTCCTATATTTAATGATCTTCTTTCCTATGGTTTATAGATTCGACAGAACCCTTTAGGCTAGCTAATCTTCAAAGTATTTTCTGTGTTTTGTACTTTTATCTTATGCTGCTTAGCTCTATCGTTATAGTATAACTTGGTTATAAATTGTATATAATGATAAACTTACTTTAATTTTTCTTCTTTAAATAATACGTGTCTTCTGACCACTGGGTCATACTTCCTAAACTCGAGCTTCTTGGGAAGGTTCTTAGGATTACGTTTTTTTACACAAAAATAGCCTGTTAGTTTCTCTTCTCCAGTTTTTGTTGTTTTAGTTGCAGTGCTAACTAGCTTGACAAGCAAAGAAGCATTTTTTTTCGCCATAATTGTTAGTGATATAATAAACTCTATGCAAGTTTATTACGCAAAACACTGAAAGTCAACCCAATAATGCAGATCGCAAAATTCTTGACAATCAATAATATATTAAGTAGTATAAGGACATTTCAGAATGAAAAGCAGACGGTAAATAAGTGGCGAGTGATGGCAAAAGGTTATTGTTGATAGAAAGTACTACCTGTTCTAACGAGGTAAGGGTTGCCCTACTAGTTAATGGTAGGGTTGTAGAGTTTGAACAAGAATTCAAGGAAAAAAGACAATTAAGAGGTAATATATACGTTGCTTATATAAAGCGTATAGAGCCTGCTTTGCAGGCCGTGTTCATTGAGTATGGAAAAAATAAGCAAGGTTTTTTGTCTTTTTCTGAGATATCTCTAAATTACTTTAATATTCCAGAAAAAGAGAAGGAAATTTTCCCTGACGAAGGCTATTCGAGCGGTGTGGACTGTTCAAATGATAATTGCACAGAAGAAGGCCTAGATTCTACAGCTAGTAATGAATCCAGCAGTGGTTTTGTGAGGGAGGTACCTTTACATAGAAAATATAAGTTACAAGATGTGATTTCAGTAAATCAAAAGTTATTGGTTCAATTAACTAAAGAAGAACGAGGAAATAAAGGAGCTTCATTTACAACATACGTAACTTTGGTCGGTAGATATTGTGTTTTCATGCCAAATTCCATAAGTAAAGGTGGAGTATCTCGCAGAATTGAAGATAACGATATTAGAAAGCAGTTAAAGGATATATTAAATTCAATAAATTTGCCAAAAAGATCAGGTTTAATAGTAAGAACTGTTGGTGCAGGAAAAAGTAAGAAAGAAATTGAGCAAGATTACAAGAACTTGACTTTATTGTGGCAAAATATCCAGCAAAACTTCTCTTCTGTAAATGCTCCATCATTAATTTACAACGAAGCAGATGTAATTATGAGATCTGTACGTGACTTTTGTAGTAATGATACAGAAATTATAGTATCTGATAGAGAAGTTTGTGAAGCGGTAAGAAAATACACTAAAAATGTGTTACAAGGAAAATTGCGTCCTAGATTATATAGAGGCTCTGTTCCAATCTTTACTTACTATAGAGTCGAAGATCAAATTTCTGAATTATATAGCAATAGAGTAGAATTGCCATCTGGTGGGTCTTTGGTGATAACCTTAACCGAGGCATTTGTTTCAATAGACGTAAATTCAGGAAAAATGACAGGAGAAGATAACATAGAAGAAACTGCTTATAGAACTAATATGGAGGCAGTACCTGAAATATCAAGGCAAGCGAATCTCAGGGGCTTATCAGGGTTAATAGTTGTTGATTTTATTGACATGTTGAAACTTGAGTATTGTAAAAATGTTGAATTTGCTATCAAGCAGGCGTTTAAAGATGATAAAGCTAAAGTTCAATTTAGCTTTATAAATGACTTTGGTTTAATGGTCTTTTCAAGACAAAGAATTAAACCAAATATACAGGAAATTAATACTACAGAGTGCTTACGCTGTAAAGGTATTGGAAGAGTAAAATCAAACGAAGTGATTGTTGCATCGATACTAAGGGATTTGCAACATATTGCTAATAAAAATCAAAATAAGTCCTTTGATTTAATAGCACGCAGTGCAGTTATAGCGCACATTTTTAATAATAAGCGTGATATTGTTTCTACAATCGAAAAAGAGTTCAATATTACATTAAATGTTAGTATTGATAATAGTTTAGATGCAGATACATTTATTTTAAAGCAAGGAGACCATGTTAATTTTAATGATTATAAGCCATTGCAGAATTCTGGATGTCAAATTGTGAATAGCAGGGATAAAGAAGCTGGTAGTTCAGATAAACTACCGGGCAACTTTTGGTTAACTAAATGGCTTTCGCGCCTTTTGGGCTCTAACAACTAAACGGGACTTGTAATTAACGAATTTTATACTTATATATTTTACATCAGATAATATTTAAAAGGGAGTATTCATTATGGGAAGAGCGATAGGTATAGATCTTGGAACGACAAATTCTTGTGTTGCAATAATGCAAGGTAAGGATACAAAAGTAATTGAGAATAAAGAAGGAGCAAGAACTACTCCATCTATAGTTGCATTTACTTCATCTGGAGAAAGGTTGATTGGCGCTCCAGCAAAAAGGCAAGCAACTACCAATGCAAGTAATACTTTTTTTGCAACTAAGAGATTGATAGGTCGCCAATATAGTGATCCTGAAATGAAAAATCTACAAGCTCCATATAAAGTGTTTGCAGCAAAAAATGGGGATGCATGGGTTAAAACAACTGATAGTAAAGAATACTCTCCTAGTCAAATTGGTGCATTTATATTGCAAAACCTGAAAGAAGCAGCGGAAGCTTATCTTGGGGAGGAAGTAAAGGATGCTGTAATAACAGTGCCGGCGTACTTCAATGATTCTCAACGTCAAGCAACAAAAGATGCAGGAAAAATTGCTGGATTAAATGTCCTCAGAATAATTAACGAGCCAACTGCTGCAGCACTTGCTTATGGTCTTGATAAAAAGCACGGACACACAATAGTAGTTTATGATCTTGGTGGTGGTACATTTGATATTTCAGTTCTTGAAATAGGTGACGGAGTTTTTGAAGTAAAAGCTACAAATGGTGATACTCACCTTGGAGGTGAAGACTTCGATAATGCAGTAGTAAATTATTTACTGGGTGAATTCAAGAAAAGTAATGGTATTGATTTGAAAAACGATCCAATGGCTATGCAAAGAATCAAAGAAGCTGCAGAAAAAGCAAAGGTAGAATTGTCAAGTGCAATGGAAACAGAAGTAAATCTACCGTTTGTTACAGCTGATGCAAGTGGCCCAAAACACTTAAATATGAAGCTAACAAGAGCAAAGCTTGAAAGCTTAGTGAATGATTTAATTGAAAGGACTATAATTCCTTGCAAAAAAGCTCTTGAAGATGCTGGTTTGTCTGCTAGTCAAATTGGTGAAGTAGTTCTTGTTGGTGGCATGACTCGTATGCCAAAAGTCATAGAGAAAGTTAAAGAATTCTTTGGCAAAGATCCACACAGAGGGGTTAACCCTGATGAAGTTGTAGCAATTGGAGCTGCAATACAGGCGGGAATCATTCAAGGTGATGTAAGAGATGTGTTACTACTTGACGTAACTCCACTTTCTCTTGGTATTGAAACTCTAGGGGGAGTGTTCACTCCACTTATTGAACGTAATACTACTATTCCCACAAAAAAATCTCAGGTGTTTTCAACTGCAGAAGATAACCAAACAGCCGTTACAATTAAGGTACATCAAGGTGAAAGAAAATTGGCGATTGATAATAAACTGCTTGGTCAGTTTAGTTTAGAAGGAATACCACCTGCTCCTCGCGGGGTTCCTCAAATTGAGGTGACATTTGATATAGATGCAAATGGAATAGCGCATGTTTCTGCAAAGGATAAAGCTACTGGAAAAGAGCAAAAAATACGTATTCAGTCTTCAGGTGGTTTATCGGAGGATGAAATAAATCGGATGGTGAGAGAAGCTGAGGAAAAAGCACAAGAAGATGAAAAGCGTAAGAAATTTATTGAAGTGAAGAATCAAGCGGATAGTTTAGTTCATTCTACAGAAAAATCTCTGACAGAATATGGTGATAAAATTTCTCCAGAAGATAAATCTGCTATTGAAAATGCAGTTAATGAGTTAAAGGAAGTGAGTAAATCTGACAACATTGATGATGCTGATTCAATACAACAGAAAGTTACTAACCTCTCTCAGTTATCTATGAAACTTGGAGAAGCTATGTATAAGGAATCTCAACAACAACAAGGTGGAGAAAGCTCATCCACAACAAATAATGAGGAAGAAAAAGTAGTAGATTCTGATTATCAAGACATGGATAATAAAGAAGAGAATAAGTAATTCGATTGTCATCCCAGTGCCCAGATACTGTGGGATGACAAGAGGAGCGTATTGTTGCTTAAAGGAACTATTGTGGATATTATTAAGACAATAGAAGAAAAATTACGCGATTCAATAGGTGTAATTGATATTAATATTATCGATGAATCAGCAAAGCATGTAGATCATTATTTTGCTTCTTCTTCGACACTACCTTCACATATCAAATTAGTATTAATATCTAACGACTTTTCTGGAATGAGCTCTTTAAAGAGGCATAAATTGATCTATGAATTATTAAAGAGTGAAATAGAACGAGTACATGCGATTTCTCTTAACTTATATACGCACAGTGAATATAATTTAAAAAATAAATAGTAGAAACGTGAGAGAAGAGTCTTTATTAGTTAAAGCAGGAAGAAAATTTAATGATTATAAAGGATCGATGAACCCACCAGTTTATCATTCTTCTACCATATTATTTTCTACTTACAAGGATTACTTAAGTGCAGCGAATGGGGAGAGTATATATGATGTGATCAATGATGGTGTTGCAAGGGATTACAGCTATAGTAATGTTGGTACGCCTACTGTTCATTATTTTTCAAATGCACTGGCTGAAATTGAGGGTAGGGGACAAGCACTCATCTACCCTTCTGGATTATTTGCACTTACTTTTGCTATTTTGACTTTCACTAAAGCAGGTTCGCATGTTCTGATACAAGATAATAGTTATTATAGGCTAAAGAGATTTGCCGAAAATGAACTACCAAAAAGAGGAGTAGAAGTAACTTTTTATGATCCGACACGGGATATAACTGATTTAGTTCAGAGTAACACTTCACTCATCATGATTGAGACTCCTGGTTCTATAACGTTTGAGATTTCGAATGTAGAGCATATAGTAAAAGTTGCTAAAGAACGTGGAATTGTAACCGTTTGTGACAATTCATGGGCCACTCCTTTGTTGTTTAAGCCGCTTGATTATGGAATTGATATTGCACTATATGCGGTGACAAAGTATCTAGCCGGTCACTCAGATTTAGTGATGGGAGCTATGGTTGCTGAAGGTAAAATTTTTAAATTGCTTTATGAGAGCTATAAAAATTACGGAGTAACCATTCAATCGCACGACTGTTACCTTGCACATAGGGGACTTAGAACACTGCAAACACGCATGAGGAAACATCAAAGTACAGCAATGCAAGTGGCAAAGTGGCTGGAAAAACATTCAAAAATCAAAAAAGTCTTATACCCGGCACTTTTTTCCTATTCTCAGCATGATTTATGGAAAAGTTATTTCAAAGGGGCAAGTAGCGTATTTAGTATAGTACTCGATAGAGAATATTCATGTGAGGAACTAAGCTGCATGGTTGATCACATGAAAGTTTTCGGCATTGGTGCTTCTTGGGGAGGGTGCGACAGTTTGATATTACCAGTAGATCGTAGATCTATGTCAAGATCTGTAATGAATTCAGATTGTGGTGGAAGTTTCGTGCGAATATTTTGTGGACTGGAAGATCCTGAAGATTTAATCTTTGACCTTAATGACGCACTAAAAAGGTTACCATGTTTAGACTTTCAAAACGATGAAGTAGGACATGAAACTGAGAGAATTACTGCATGATATTGTTGATGTTAACTTTGACGTTGAAATCAAGGGCGTTACATGTAATCCCAAGAGAATCAGGGAAGGTTATCTTTTCGTTTGTGTGTCAGAAAGGAGTAAAGAATACGCAACATGCGATACTGGAATCCATATCCTTCCTACTGAATCACAGTGCTACGTACACAACTGTGTAGACGTTGTGATACAAGGGGCCAAGAAAGATGTCATCCCAGTGCCCAGACACTGGGATCCAGAAAATTTAATTGTAAACAAGCACACTAGGCAATTGTATAATAAAAACTGGATTTCAGTGTCCGCTACTCGAATGACAAGTACTCCAAGTTTTGCAGTGCTTTACCACTCGGACCCTCAAGGAATATACAGTGAAATAGTCAGCAGGTTTTATCAATTCAAACAACCTAAATATGTTGCTGCTGTAACTGGTACGAATGGTAAAACTTCAGTGGTGGAATTTTGTCGCCAGATTTGGCAAGATAATGCAGCGTCTATAGGAACACTGGGAACATGTGTCAATAATAATAGAAAAGATAATAGCCTTACAACGCCAAGTGCAGATGATCTTTATTCCACATTGCGTGACATAAATAATAAGAACGTAGAACACTTAGCATTAGAAGCTTCAAGCCATGGAATCGATCAATACAGAATCCATGGACTCAGGTTCAATGCTGCAGCTTTTACTAATTTCTCTCAAGATCATTTGGACTATCACAAAAGTATCGATGAGTATTTTGAGGCCAAGAAAAGGTTGTTTGATGAGGTATTGCCAAAAGAAAAAACAGCGATTTTAAATGCAGATATAGGCGAATATGGAGAGTTGCTCAACATAGCTGAAAAGCGTGGCAACAAAGTTATAACCTATGGAAAAAAAAACTCTGATATTACTTTATTAAAGCAGATACCCACTGCCAATGGTCAATACCTAACAATTCAAATCGGTGATGAAATTTATAACGCATTTTTTCCGATTTTTGGGCAATTTCAAGCATATAATTTGTTGTGTGCAATCGGTATAGTTATTTCATCTGGTATGGACTATCAAAGAATGTGTATAGATAAACTCGCTTCTCCACCTGGAAGAATGGAAAAAGTGAACACTTTTGCATTTGTCGATTACGCTCATACTCCAAGTGCACTCAAACAAGCTCTGTTGTCTTTAAAATGGCACTTCAATAAAAAGATAGTTCTAGTGTTCGGTTGTGGCGGGAATCGTGATCAAACAAAACGTGCAGAGATGGGTAAAATAGCACAAATGCTTGCAGGTAAAGTTATAGTCACAGATGACAATCCGCGTGATGAAGATCCAGGGAAAATTCGTTACGATATTTTGTTACATTGCCCTGATGCACTGGAGATAGGAGATAGAAAAAAAGCTATAGAGAAAGGTATAAATATAGCACATGATGAAAATATGATTCTGCTAGTTGCAGGAAAAGGACATGAAAGATTCCAAATAATAGAAGGCCAAGCCCTTGAATTCAGTGATGTTGAAGTTGTTAGAGAGGGCCAAAAATTTGCTACTGCTGTTTTGCTCTCTCCTTCATCCAACGCCTGAATGGCTTTTTTCCTTAAGTCATAACTGTACGCTGCTGGCATTTTTACCTTCTTGTTACACTAAATCACTATCTTATCTTGTTCCTACTATTATGAGAAGAGCTATACAAGGATATGAAAGTGGAGATTGTGGTTACAAGATTAGTGAGAGAATATAGAAAAATTGAGGATGAAATATTGCGTGATATAGTTCATTTAGTGATAAAGGCTCTTACAGGTATAGTAGCGCTTCATAAGTAAGAATATTTTTACAAAGAATTTAATAATCACAATTTAGGCAATGATGAAAGTTCTTTAAGAAAAAAGTTTAATACTATCAAGAAAAGTTTGCATAGGCATAGCAATATAATACATAATAATCAAAATACCTAAAATTCTGTCAATTTATTTGCACAGTCAATCACTTGAGAATTCGGAAATTGATTTTTAAACCAAGTGTACTGGCGTTTTGCATAATGCCTTGTGTTTGTTTGAGCAATCTGTATTGCTTCGTCTAAAGTAATCTCCCCTTTTAAGTATCTTATAATTTCTGGTACTCCATGTGCTTTCATAGCTGGCAAATGTGGAGATGGGTTCATGCTAAGTAGGTTTTTTACTTCATCAATTGCTCCATTTTCAACCATTTCAATAAAACGAGAATTTATTTTTCGGTATATATCCTCACGTTTAGGTAGAATTGTATATACCTTAAAATTATTGAACAAAGGAGGCTGTCTATTTTCTTGCCATACAAAGATTGTCTTGCCAGTTTCAGTGATAACTTCAAGTGCTCTTGAGAGGCGATGTGAGTCATTAATAAATATTTTACCTTGAATCCTTGGATCTTTGCTTAGCACTAATTTGTAGAATTCCTCTTTACTTAAATTTTTCCTAAGTTCATTTACGTTTTCTCTCACTTCCTGGCTTATTTGTGGAATCGATGATAATCCCTTGATTAAGCTGCTAATGTAAAGCCCACTTCCTCCAGTGATGATGGGTATTCGTGAATTTTTCAGCGCGTTATTAACTTCCCTCTTTAAATCCTCTAGCCATAAACCTACGGAATAATTTTCTCTTGCTGAAACATAACCGTATAGCCTATAAAATTCTTTCTGCTTTGGTGGTTGAGCAGTAATTACAGGAATCTCTTTGTATACCTGCTTTGAGTCACAGTTTATTATGCTAATGTTTTTATGCTTTTTTATCAAGTTATCGCATAATTCTGATTTACCTGAGGCTGTAATTCCTGTAATAATTACTATATTATCTTTCATTTATATTAATTTAACTGACCTATGATAGGGTGTAGTAAAAATTTGGATTCTACAATCTAAAATTTGGAGACTTTTATGGCAGAAAATGATAACGATAACTCGTTTACTAAGCGTTTTACAAATAGGACTTCTAATGAGACAAGAGGAGGTTTTTCCAGTAAGTATTCATCTCAAAATACCAAAGAACATGCACTAGGAGCAAAAGGAAAAATTTCTGAATTGGCAAACAAAAAAGCTGAAGCCAAGGAAGCTTTTTCTGAAAGTGGCGGCATAAAGAGTAAAAGCAGAACTATCAATGAAAGATCCTTTGCTGATGCAACAAGAAGAAGTAGATCAGATCTCATATACTTAGTCCGTGGTAAAGATCGAGGAAGATCAGCTTGGCACTATGTATTAGTTGATAAAGATAAAAGAGAAATGTTTCTGGCAAAAAGTAGAACTGGCTCTATAGATGTTGCAGATTATGGAGAGATTTTATATTCAGGATGGGGAGATGATCCACCACAGACGATAGTCGATAAAATCAATGAGGAGTTCGGATTGTAGTAAATCTGTTGTAAAAACGAGCAGTTGCTAATAAAATTTACTGTAAGTATACAACAGATGCGTGCTAGCCATTTCGGTATCTTAATTGCTACCATATAGCAAGATAACGGTAAACCCAGAGCTATTGTAGACATAAGTTTTATCTATATGGTATTTGAAGTAATAAATGCAATAAAAAATAATTTGTTAGCATGCTTTCCAACAGAGACAGTATATGCTCTTTCTTGTAATGCGCTAGGTAACGAATCTATAGAAAAAATATATCGAATAAAAAAGCGTTCTCAAAACAAGCCGCTCTCTGTATTTGTTAGTAATATTGATAGTTTGATAAATATAGCAAAGGTAAAGGAAGAGTATATCGATTTAATAAACTATTTTTCTCCTGGACCAATGACCTATATTTTACCACTTCAAGATAACAGTATATTACCAAATGAGTTCTTTAAAGATAGTATAGGCATAAGAATTCCTGATCATCCTATTGCGATTTCAATATTAAATGAACTGAAAACTCCAGTAGTTGCAACTAGTATTAACATTTCAGGAGAAAAAAGTATATGCAAAGCAAGAGATATACCTCAGTCTATTAAGCAACACTTATCTGCAGTAATTGAAGATGATGAATTAGTTTCTGGTATAGAATCTACTATTATTGACTTAACTGGAGACAAGATTAAGGTTTTAAGAAAAGGTAAAATTTCATTACAAACAATAAATAACGAATTTTCAAACTAAGATCTATAGGAGAAAGAATGAAAAAGGTGATAGGCCACAACCAAGCAAAAAAAAAGATAATGAACAACTTGTCTGTTCAATCTTGGCTGATCTGTGGTAAAAAAGGCATAGGAAAAGCAACACTTGCACAATCCTTTTCTAATTGGTTTCTTATCAAAAATTACGATGAAGTAGCATTAGACTTACACATTGTTGAAGGTGATACAATAGGAGTGGAAAAGGTGAGAGAAATGAAAAATTTTCTGTACCTAAGCCCCATTCAATCAGAATATAAGATAGCTATAATAGATAGCTTGGAGGCAATGACTAGCAATGCTAAAAATGCAATATTAAAGATATTAGAGGAGCCGCCACAAAATTCTAAAATATTTGTAATTAGCCATAAGCCATATGATGTACAAACCACCATCCGGTGTAGGTGTTTTCAGCTGAATTTACTTCCATTAACTTACGATGAAACAAAGCAGGTTGTTTCATCTCAGTGTAAATTCGACGATAAAATATTTAGTGAGATCATTACTTTGTTTCCTGGAACTCCGGGAGTAATAATAAATGCAATAAACAGTGGTGCTTATGAGTCACATAAGCATTTTTATACATTTTTCCGTAATCTAAATAATTCTGATATAGTTAATAAAATAATTAATAGTGAAATTGAGCTAGAACTAGCATCACATATCATTCAAACCTCCATTTTAGAAAGTATAAAGAAAGAAGTAAATAATGTTGAAATTTTGCTAAGTCAATGGAAAGAAATAGATGAACTTTTCGTTGCTGCAAAGCAATTTCGCTTAGATAAAAAGCATGTTTTAGCTAATGTAGTTAATATCATGACACAAAAATATAATACTTTTAACATAAATTCATGATAAAATTCTGCTAATTTAATACTTAAAGTATATAATTTGACTGATAATAAATTAACTGTATGGGAATCAATAGAAGTTTTGACAAAAACTATACTGAACATGCAGAGAGAATTGAGTTTAATCAAGAATACAGCTTCAGATCAAGACGTCACTTTAGAAAAAGGAAAGGAGCTGTCAAGTGGCATCTATGAGGCAAATTTTAAGCTAAACAAGGCAATCAATATAGCTACTTTGCCAAAAATTGGCTATCGCATGCTCAGTGGCGAGCTAGTCGTACTTAATCATATTACGAAAGAAGAAATAAAGATTCCTAGAGATTTTCATTATCTTAAAGTCATTAAATCCAATCATGATGACTATAAACTAACGTTTTGTAATTTTTTAGGTAATGAATTTTTTGAATACAAAAAGTATGATCCACAATATTCTGGTATCTCAGATGAATATAAATTCGTGGACTTTGGTAGTGTAAAAAAGACTCATAATCTAAAACCTAAGGGATATGTTGGTCATGCACCCAAATTTTTTGCTGCAGAAGGATCTATTGAGCCTGAATCTGAAAACCATGCAATTGATCTATTTGAGCTAGTCAGAGAGGGTAAAAGCAAAAAAGCGGGAACCCTTGCTGATGAATTTGGTTATTTTGATGATCAAAACACATTACACTATTATAATTATCACAAAAGTGCAGAAAGTAATACTTACGATCCTGAAAGCTTTAGTGTAAAAATGATAAATTTAGATGTGAAGAAAATTGATAAATTTCATCTTATTGCAGAACAAGGTGATATAATAATTCATCCTATTTTGGAAAATTTAGACATATTTTGAAGTTTTTTTAGAGTTATTGTTATGATAATTAGGTTATGGAAGTTGAATCAGTAAAAAACAAAAGTTATTTCAGGAAGGCAGTAGAATGGTATTGCCACAGATACCTATTCTGCGTTGTAGAAAGATCTTGGATGGCGTTAATAGCGTTACTTCTCTTAGTATGTTTATTTTCATCGCTACTAAACATATACCTATTACTTCCTATTAAAAAAGATTTAAATTTTGTGAAGTATATGAACCACACAGAAGATGAGTTCTCTGCAATACATAAACTTAGTTTTAGTAAAAAAGAAGATGAATACACTTCCATAGCAAGGTATTTAATAAGTAAATACATTGAAACATATGAATCCTTTCAGATCATTGAACAAAATTATCAAGAAAATTTTATAAGAAACAATTCTGTATACAAAACCTACCAAAATTTTCAGGAAAAAGTAAACAATGAAGCTGTTAACTTACCTTCATCTACAAAAAAAATTACCAACATAAACGTAATAACACTATCTATTGACCAATTGACCAAGAACTTAGTTACATTTGCTGGAAACGCTACTGTAACTTTTACAGCTGAGCAAAATAAGAAGATGAAAGACTATGCTGTGGAAATTAGCTTTACCTTGTCAAATATAAAAGCAACTCTAGCTGGTATAATACCATTTAAATTTATTGTTAATAGTTATAGATATAGATGATTACTGGTAGATAAAGAAAATAATTAAAGTACATGCAGCAGTAACAACTGGAGGTAAAACTAGAAACATTGGTGTTTTTTTAATAAAATAATTTTTAGAAGGTTTTAAGAAAAAGGAGTTGTAAATTATTGGTAAGAAGTATAGAGCATTGAGTATAGTACTAACAATTAACACAAAAGCTACAAACACAGAAAGTGTTACATTACTAGAGTTAAAAACAGCTTGAAAGATAAGAAGCTTGCTCCAAAAAGTCGAAGCAGGAGGCACTCCTATCATCGACAACACACCTATAGTAAATGCTACCATGCTAATTGGCATACTGCGTCCTATACCGTGAATTCTATCTATATATTTTTCACCCGTTTTCGTTATTATGCTACCTGCAACAAAAAATAAAGTAATTTTTGCAAATGCGTGGCAAATTAACTGAAAAACTGCAATCCTCATGCTGAGTTCACTAAAAATCGAAGCGAACAATATAATATATGACAACTGAGAAATAGTAGAGTAAGCAAGCAATTTCTTTAATTCCTTCTGCTTTAATGCAATCAATGATGCAGTAATAATAGTAAATCCAGCAGTGTACGGAAGCCACCCTCCAGCAAGCCAATTTTGCTGCGTAAAACGTTGCATATTATCGATGCCGAAAGTATATAATATAACTTTTATGATGATGAACACTCCTGATTTCACAACAGCAACAGCATGCAATAACGCACTTACAGGAGTTGGTGCAACCATTGCTTTTGACAACCAAAAATGCATCGGCATTAATGCAGCTTTTCCTATTCCGTAAATCAGCATAGCAAAACATACTGCAATAAAAGTGGTGAGTGAAGTATCAAATTTGAATATTCCACCATCCACAAAGTCTAAAGTATGAAATTCATTATATAAGAGGCCTATTGCAGGAAAAAATAACACTAAAGAAGAGAAAAATAGTACGCCAAAGTAATAGCGTCCTGCAATCACTGATTCATTTGTTGAGTTGTAAGTAACTAAAGGGTATGTACTAATAGTTAGAAGCTCATAAAAGACAAATGTAGTGAGCAAATCTCCAGAAAAAGCAATAAACATTGCACAGCTAATCGATATTGAAAAAAAGCATAGAAAACTTGAGTGATTGCTATCAGCATAGTTATCCTGCATATAACATATTGCATATATACTGGTTAGTACCCATAAAAACGATATTAATAAACTGAATATTACTCCAGTAGACTCTAGCTTTAAACTAATATGCAAATTATTACCAAAATCCATGAGAATAAATTGAGAATGATCACCATATACCCAATATAAAGTGCATAGAGATGTATATACAAACAGAAGCATAGAAGAAGCAACAGTAACGCTACTGTTCACTCTGGGCCATTTACTAGTAAAAAAAATAGCTAACGCACTTAAAAGTGGGATCAACACAGTAATTAATAAATAATTCTCAGTAATAAAAAGCGGTAAGGAAAGAGATGTAAAAACACAATCCATTAAGTAGTTCATCTTTCTGTTTAGGTAAAGCTTCAATTATATTCAAATGATAGAAAATTTGCTATTTTTTAGTTGTATACGGAAGTGTTAAATAAACCATACGCATCAAGTTAAGAAAAAGTGGCGTAAGGAAGAAAGGAAATAAGAAAAAACTATTTTATATATTAAGTGATAAAGTTAGTAATTTATAGATTTTTCTAAAAAAATATCTTATCCTGGATAAGAATTTCCTAAAAAAATAAATGTAACAAATAAAATGCCAATCTTAAATATTGCTATATTTCACGATAGCTACTTAATTTGGCACGTATGGTTTGTTAAACACTTCCAGAATTACTCAAAACCGCTACAGACTATATCTTTCTGTATAATCTTTAAATGCACCTCTATTGGAGTCAAAATGTAGTTTCACACTACCAATTGGCCCGTTTCTTTGTTTTGCAATGATCAGCTCTGCAATATTTCTAATTTTCTCCATTTTCTCTTGCCACTCTCGATGTTTATTACTTCCTTCATTTGGTTGCTTTCTTAATTCATAATATTCTTCTCTATAAAGGAACATTACTATATCCGCATCCTGCTCTATGCTTCCTGAATCACGTAAATCAGAAAGTTGTGGTTTTTTATCATCCCTTTGCTCAACAGAACGAGAGAGCTGTGATAGTGCAACAATGGGAATATTTAGTTCCTTTGCAATTGCTTTTAAACCCTGCGTCACTTCTGAGATTTCTTGCACTCTATTTTCACTACTCCTTTTTGTTGTTCCTCGAATTAACTGCAGATAATCGATAAAGACCACCTCTACATTATATAGTTGATAGAGAAGACGTATTCTGGTACGAAGAGCACTAATTGATAACGCAGGAGTGTCATCTATGATGAAAGGTAATTCGGATAGATCTGTACTAGCATTAATGAATTCGTGTAATTCAAAATCACTAATTCTCCCAGTCAGTGCCTTATAATAACCAATGCCTGAATCTATAGTAATCAATCTTGCAGTCAATTGCTCTGCTGACATTTCAAGTGAGAAAAACGCTACGTAGTGTTGTTTATCTGTTCTTTTTTGCAAAATCTTACAAGCATTAAGTGCGATGTTCAGCGCCAATGCTGTCTTTCCCATTGAGGGCCTTGCAGCTATAATTAACAGATCAGATTTCTGCAAACCACCAAGAAGCTGGTTTAGGTCTTGAAGTCCGGTTGTAATACCTAGAGCCTCTGGGTTATTCTTCAGCTTGCTGATCTTCTCAACCACATCTTTAATTGAACTTGCAAGCTTTATATATGTCTTATCACCTTGCTTTTTTACTGCTAAGTTGAACAACTTTGTCATTGCCTGCTCAATTTGTACCTGTGCAGGATTTTCAATGTCGTAGTTGTAACTATCGTCAACTATCTCCTGCGCGAGCTTGATTAAGCATCTCCTTAAATAAGTATCACGGATTATTCTGGTCAAGCTATAGATGTCAAGCGCAATGCTTGCCTTTGCTGCAAGTTTTGCTAGGTACTCAACTCCACCACATTCGGCAAATGCTTTATCATTTTCAAAAAACATCTTTAGGCTCAGTTCATTAGCAACTATACCGTGTTTTCTGGTTTTAGATATTTGGGTAAAAATGTTTTGATGTAGTGGATCATAGAAATTATCTGCTGCAATTATATCTTCGACTGCATCACAAATTCTATTATCACGAACCATTGCACCAATGAGCATTTGCTCGGCTTCTAAATTATGTGGTAATTTACATATTTCTTCTCTTGAATCAATAAGATTAGCTAATTCATTCATTTTAAGTTTTCAGAGTAATGATTGATTATTGTAGAATATTCAGTCCTTACTTGAAAGAGAAAAAATTTGACTAATCTTGTGTTGCTTATAGTATTAAAATAGGCCCCTGTGGTGGAATGGTAGACACGGCAGACTCAAAATCTGTTGCTTGCAAAAGCATGCTGGTTCAAGTCCGGCCAGGGGCACTCAAATATTGGAAAATGCTTTATGTTACACAAGTTTTCTGATCGCTTGTTTTCTATTTTTTCTTCTATAAATGCTATTCAAAAGATAAAGAAAGATGAAAATGGAATATGCTACGTAACAGGACTTAGGCGCTATTTGTCAGTGCTGCTTGATTTAATTATCATCGTTTTGTTCTTGCAGCTTTGCGGCCAAGCCTTAAGCCAACTCTTCATGAGCTCAGAGAGCAGTAAAATATTAGGCCAAATTGCCGCAAAATATCAAATGCAGGTGCCACTATCTGCAGAGGAAACAGCAATGCAGAGTAAACTAATCAAGTTACTAGTTCTAAATCAGATAGTTCAATTTATTATGCTTTTTAGTTATGTAGCATATATGTGGATAAGATTTGGCGCTACACCTGGAAAGTTATTACTTGGACTCAGAGTTGTAAATGCACAAACTTTTGAAAAATTGACTCTAAAACAAGCAATAAAGAGGTTTTTTTCCTTTATATTGTCAACTGCACCACTATTCTTAGGTTTCATATGGGCAAGCTTCGACAAACGTTGCCAAACTTGGCACGATAAGATTGCAGACACAGTGGTTGTCACAAATAAAAGCCTTAAGCGTGATAAAGTAAATTAAGAAAATTTTATTAAGTAAACGAATAATTTGACTAATTAACTAACTAATGATATACTAAGTTAATTAAGCTTGTAGTGGTAAGGAATATGCCAAGTATCATTTATGATCAAAATACGGACTCTCTTAGCGATAGCATGGTAAATATTGGTTATGGTGAAATAAAAGCAGGACTAATAGAAGCACTCGAGAGTAGAAAAAATCAGCATCAAGAAGATCTTGAAAAATTAAACTCAGCTCTAAATCAAAGAGATTATAGTGATCTAATTGAAATATGGAACAAGTTAGATTCAGATGATGAGTTAAGTGATGCTTCTACCCTTGCTGACTTGATAGCAGGAAAAATTGCAGGATTTGATAGAGAACAATTGTTAGAAATGCTTGATTTTAGTAAGATTTCCTATGGTGATAGAGATAGGAAGCTAAACAAAGATGGATACAAAACTAAAAGGCAGCTTGCAGAGGAAGGCTATCGAATTATACAATTTTTTGAAGATGAACGTACTGAAAATCAGTATTGCCCCAGACGAAGATTATAAGCTAGAACAACGCAACTACGGTTATGATTTGATATGTAGCAATTCATGGAATCGAGATGCTGGTTATGTTTTTATTAAAGATAGGGAAGTAACTATAGCTTATCATGGCACTCGTGATGGGAGTGATTTTAAGACAGATCTTTATGCATATTTAACTAAGTTGCCATTTTCACCTGAAGGTGATAGTGTTCATTCTGGTTTCTACTCCTTATTCAAACGCTCTTGGCCCAGTGTACATAAGATATTAAAAGGATATGCTAATGATCAAGGGGTAAAAATCAAAGGTTTGAAAATCAATGTTACAGGTCATAGCATGGGAGGTGCTCTTGCTAGTATAGCTGCTTTATGTCTTAATAAAACAGAAAATGCTGAAAATGTTCATGTTGCAACTTTTGGCTCCCCAAGAGTTTTCTACAAAGATGCTGCTAAAGTTTATAATGATGGGTGTCTTGGAAATAAAACTATTAGGGTAGCTTGTAGATCAGATAACATACCTTGTTTACCTCCTGGCGGTGGTCATGAGTATTATAAACATGTAGGTCAAGCATTAAAACTAGGAGTGAATGAAACTACATTTATTCCGGATGTAACGCTGCACTATCATAGATTGAACACCTACCGCAGTCTCATTAAGGATATCAAACAAGAAAACTTTAAATCAGACAATGTTTCATCTTGGTGGCGTTATCTTGCTTATCCTTTTGGTAAACTGTCATCTAATATTCCTGTAAAAATTTCTGAAGATAGTGACAAAGAATTCTTCAAAAAAGTCGAAGAAGAAAATGAAGACATAAAGCTTTCTGAAATATCAAAAGAATGTTCTCCAAGTTTAGAAGAGGAACTTAAACAAAAAGATCAAGAAGTATCTCATCTTAAAGAAAAGTTAAGTAGTATACAACAAAGCTTAAATGAAAAAACTGAGGAACTTAAGAATACACAAGCTCAATTAGAACAGGAGCGTAAAGGTGCAAGTGAAAAGTTAACACAAGAACAACAGAAGATTAGTCAACTTAATGATCAAGTAGAGAAACTTGCTGCAGAATTTAAAGGGACAAAAAATCAGCTTGCAGAAAAGAAAGCAGAGTTGGATGGACAGACTAAAAAAGTAACTAAGCTTAATGATACTATAAAGGAACTTAAGGAAACAAATGCTGAATTAGAAAGAAAGAATAGTAATCTGGCTAATCGACTGGAGAAACTTGAGGAAGCAAAAACTAAGCTAGAAGAGAAGGCAGAATTTGCAGAAGAAGAGCTGGTGGATGCTCAAACTCAACTTAAAGAGAGTGAGAGAGGGCTAGATGTTGCAAAGGAAAATATTTTACAATTGGAAAGAAACCTAAAACAAGTACAGCAAAACCTAGCTAAAGAAACTAGCAAAACTACACAACTTAGTAAGGAGTCTAGTAAAATAAAAGCTCAGCTTGAAGAGAAGAAAAAAGAGATTGGAAAGCTAAAAGGTGAGGTAGCTCAACTGACTACACAAAAGACTCAACTGGAAGGGCAGCTGAATTATGCAAGGCAAGGTCTAACTGATAAAACTGATGAAGTAACTCAATTAACACAGGTTGTTGATACGCTAAATAATCAGATAGCTCAACTAACTGTACAAAATACTCAATTAGAAGGACAATTGATTAATGCAAGGCAAGACTTCACTAACCAAATTGACGAAGTAACTCAAAAAGGTTGCTGATACACTAAATAATAATGAAGGGCTAAATGATAAAAATTTGGGAATAAATACTTATAGCAAAAAGCAAGGTAATTACGCCTCTGTTTCTTTTGTATTATCTGGAGCATCTGCTGTTGGTGCAAGTCTAACAATGCTTCATTTAGCGATATGTGTTTCACTTATTATAGCTGCATCAACTTTTCTTGCAGTAGGATGTTACTGTTCTTATAAGGCAAATACCGCGCTTAATAATATTGAAGTTAGTCAAATCGGGAATGATTCTCTGTCATTCTGTAGTTTAGTTGTAGAGTAGCTGCTTGAGTATTAATTTAAATATTCTTCATTGCTAGCTATTGTACCATCACTTTAATTTGGTTGTGTTTTACTAAAAAAACTTTAGATTTATTTTGTAATTGATACTTAAATATAATGACACAATCTTGGAATTCATTGCAGAAAGGCCAAAAGGAAGGCTATAAAATAGCGTATACCAATGCTCGTATTATTGATCCGGAAACTAAACTTGATATAAAAGGTTCATTATTGACTGAAGGGGATAAAATTGTTGATTTTGGTGAATCGTTATTTTCGACAAGTGGAGTTGATGAAACAATAGACTGTGAAGGACTTGTTCTAATGCCAGGCCTTATTGACATTCACGTGCATTTTCGTGAACCAGGTCAAGAGCATAAAGAAACTATACATACAGGCAGCAAATCTGCAGCTGCAGGAGGCGTTACAACTGTAGTTTGCCAGCCAAACACTGTTCCAGCGATTGATAATGTTGTCTTAGCTAAGTATTTGAAATATAGAGCATTTGAAACTTCGCATGTGAATGTGGAATTTTACGCTAAAATCACCACTTCGGAAGAAAAATTAACTGAAATGGTGCTTTTAAAGGAAGCAGGTGCAGTTGGGTTCACTGATGATGGTATGCCAGTTATGAATCCAATGATTATGAGACAGGCACTGCTTTATTCAAGTATGTTTGGTGTTCCTATTGCTCAACATGCAGAAGATTTAAATCTATCTGCTGGTGGCGCAATTAATGAGGGTAAGATTTCTGAAGAATTGGGAGTAAAGGGAATCTTGAGTGCATCGGAATCTGTTATAGTAACTCGTGATATACTACTAATGAAGGACATAGAAAATGTACACTACCATATTTTACATGTATCTTCAAAAGATTCACTTGATGCTATTAAACGTGCAAAAGATTTGGGATTAAATGTTACATGTGAAGTAACTCCTCATCACTTTACTTTAACTGAAGATATAGTAAAGCAACATGGAGCAATCGCAAAAATGAATCCGCCGCTTCGCACTGAAGAGGATCGTTTAGCTATGATTGAAGGTTTAAAGACAGGTGTGATTGATTGTATTGCAACCGATCATGCTCCGCATGATCTTAGTTCTAAAGATTTGCCACTTGAAAATGCTGCATTTGGTATTGTTGGCCTTGAAACAATGCTGCCCATTTCACTTGAACTATATCACAGTGGACAAATGAGTCTACTTGATGTGCTTGCAAAATTGACATATAAGCCTGCAGATATCATACATGTGCCACGTGGCCGCATACAGAAAAACCTTGCCGCGGACTTAATTTTAGTTGATTTGAATCATGAATGGGAAATTAAAGTTGATAACTTTGCTAGTAAATCAAAGAATTCTCCTTTCGATGGACGCAAAGTGAAAGGGCGCGTAATACGTACCGTTGTGTCTGGCAAAACTGTATATTTACAGAAGAATTAGTTATCATACAGTTGCGTTCTCAATTTCAATCAATTGTAAATATTCAATATAAGTGGTAAAATATAGCCACTGAATAAAAAATATATGCTAATTAGTACGACATCGGAGCTGGAGAATGCATGTGAAGAATTGATGGCAAAAGATCCAAAATTTATAGCAGTGGACACAGAGTTCATTAGAAACAATTTAACCTACTATCCTAGATTATCACTAATTCAAATTTCTTACGGAGAGAAGAGTTTTATTGTAGATGTGTTAGTACCGGAAATTGACTTATCGCTTATTAAGAAAATAATGCTGAATCGAGAAATAACCAAAGTTTTTCATAGTTGTCGGCAAGACATAGAATCCTTACTCACCGTGCTTAAATGTATTCCTACTCCCATTTTTGATACCCAAGTTGCTGCTATGTTTTGTCATTATTATCACGACTTTATTGGTTATTCAAAAGTAGTAGAGCAATATCAGGGAGTAGCGCTGGATAAAATTAAAGCTAAAAATTCAGACTGGTTAAAACGGCCATTATCTGAGGATCAATTAGATTATGCAGTAAATGACGTGATACACCTATATGACCTACACCAAATATTGTGCAATAAACTTGAAGAAAATAATAGGATGGGTTGGTTTCAAGAAGAGATGGAATCAGTGGCCGATATAAATAAGTATTTGCATAGTCCAAAAGATGCATGGAAAAGGATTAAATTTAACTATGAAGCAAATCCAAGGTTGATGTTAACTGTTAAAGCAGTTAGTGAGTGGCAAGAGACCTTAGCACAGCGTTACAATATAAATCGTAATAAGGTAGTCAATAATGCCGTAATAACTGGTTTAATTGAAAAAAACGTGGAACATATTGATGACATTTTAGATAACCTCAAGAGAAACACAAAAAATATAAAAGAGGAAGATTTATTAGAATTTATAGATATTTTTAATGAGAATGAGAAGGAATTTGTGCAGCAAAATTATACTCTGTCAGATAATTATGATAAATCTGTATTTGATATACTCTCGATTATTTTGGAGAGCAAATGTAAGGAAAATAACATATCAAGAAAGTTAATTTCATCAAAAGATGAGTTAGCTGGCTCAATATCTGGGCAGATAGATAAACTATTCAAGGGATGGAGATATGATTTTTTCGGCAGATCAGTAGAATCGTTTTTGAATGCAGGCTCAAGGTTTGAAATTTTAATGGTAAAATCTGCTGATAGTATAGCTAAAATTCGGAGTAATCTTGTGGAGAATAACCGTATCACGTGTTGAGGTCTAACGAGTTTATTATATCTTTCACTTGAGAAAGAACATTTGCGCTGGTATCGATGATAAAGTCGCTCATTTGCTTTTTTTCTTCAATAGGTAGCTGAATACTAGACATTAGATCCAGCTTTTTTTTACCCATATTACGCTCACTGATCCTTTGAGCTTGTACAGCGCTATCTGCATGGATAAAGACAATAAAATCGCAATATAAACGGAATCTAGTTTCCAGCAGGAGTGGAATGTCTAGAACTAGAAACTTTCCGTTGTTTTCTTTCTCCTGAGCAATAAAAATTTCCAATTCATTTCGCACAGCGGAATGCACTAAAGACTGAAATTGCTTCCAATTTTCATCATAAGCTAAAAAACATTTAGATAATACTGTTCTATCTATTTTTCCATTTACTATCACCCCAGGAAATTTTTCTTCTGCGTAACTTATTATGTTTTTGTTTACTTTATAGAGCTGGTGCACGACAGAGTCGGCATCAAACACAACGGCACCAAATTCTTTAAAGCAATTGGCTACAGAGCTCTTTCCAACTGCAATCCCACCTGTTAAACCTATGATCATATAGCAAATTTCTTATAAAACTATATTTATAGCATCTCCTATGCCTATTTAAAACTGAATGCATAGGTATAAAAAAGAAAAGCTATTATTTTTTTAGTAATTAAGTAAAATAGAGTGAAAGATTAAGAGGAAATTTTGAAAAATAAGATAAAAAAGATAGTGATTTCAGGAAAAGAAGTGTGGCCGATTATCGAAGGTGGCAAAGGCATTGCAATTAGTGACGGAAGATCAAGTGGAGCATTCGCTGCAGCAGATGCTGTTGGTACGTTTTCTGGTGCAAATGCTAAACTTATCGATGACAATGGCGAGCTGGTACCACTAATTTATAAAGGTAAAACAAGGAATGAAAAGCACGAAGAGCTAATTAAGTATAGTATTGAGGCTGGAGTTAGTCAAGCAAAAATAGCGAATGAAATATCAAAGGGTCGTGGAAGAATACATATGAACGTGCTTTGGGAAATGGGAGCAGCAGAACAAGTCCTTCATGGCATATTAGAAAAAGCAAAAGGCTTAGTTCATGGCATCACTTGCGGTGCTGGTATGCCTTACAGGCTTGGAGAAATTGCAGCTAAATATCAAGTTTATTACTACCCTATTATCTCATCGGCGCGCGCTTTTAAAGCGTTGTGGAAACGTGCTTACCAAAAAATATCTTCTTTTTTACTTGGTGGAGTAGTATATGAGGATCCGTGGCTTGCTGGTGGTCACAATGGGCTCAGTAATAGTGAAGACCCAGAATTACCGCAGGCTCCATTTGAAAGAGTTGCAGAGCTTAAATCTTTCATGAATGAAGTCGGTCTTGCTGAAACGCCAATTGTTATGGCGGGGGGAGTGTGGAATTTGAAGGATTGGGCACATTGGTTTGACAATTTACAAATCGGACCAATAGCTTTTCAGTTTGGCACTCGTCCACTTTTAACAAAAGAAAGTCCGATTTCTACGGAGTGGAAAAAGAGATTACTCACTTTAGAAGAAGGTGACGTATTTTTAAACAAATTTAGTCCAACAGGATTCTACTCATCTGCAGTAAGAAATAGCTTCATACATGAGCTACAGGAACGAAATTCACGTCAAATAAAATTTTCAGAAAGTGCGAGTGGAGAGTTTAATAATGAATTTGCAATAGGTAGCAGAGGTAGAAAGATTTACCTCACTGCAAAAGACAAAGAGCTAGCAAATGCATGGATTAAAGCAGGGTATATAGAGGTAATGAAAACTCCAGATGCAACTGTTATTTTTGTGACACCAGGCAAATTTGCGGAGATAAGACGAGATCAAATTAATTGCATGGGATGTTTGAGTCACTGCTTATTTAGCAATTGGAAAGATCATGGTAACCATTCAACAGGGCGAAAACCAGATCCACGAAGCTTCTGTATACAAAAGACACTGCAAAACATTATACATGACGGTGATATTGAAAATGAACTTATGTTTTCTGGACACAATGTTTACAGATTTAAGCAAGACCCATTTTATGAGAATGGCTACGTACCGACAGTAAAAGAACTGGTGGAAAGGATATTAACTGGGTATTAGGTTATGGTTGAATTGACAAGTAAACTTTACTTTGTTATAATAAATGTTTATTAATTTAATCTTAATTTAGGGGGAACTTTTATGCGTGATAGTGTTTTAGAAAGGTATGCACTTGCCTATATAAAAGAAAATGGCAATGACAAGAATGTTCAAAGATTTTTACAATCTCTTAGTTTGCAAGATGTCATTAAATGGAGTGATGGAAATTTTGAAAATAAGTATGAGAAATTTACACGTAGCATTCCAACTCGTAGGCACAGTATAGGAGGTGATAGTAGGCAACAACCTACAAGCCCTCAGGTTACACACATACATGTACACAATAATAGAGGTTTAGATTTTTGGGATTATTTTCTACTTCGTAGCCTGTTTAGTGGTAATACTGGTCATACTACAGTTATAAATAACCTTGGTTCCGGTAGCAGTAACCAGCCAAGCAGAGAAGATAAGAAAAAAGACGCAGAAGACAACAGGAAATTATTAGCTTTAGGGATAGTAGCTGTAGTTGCGTGTGTTGCTTTCCATGCTTTAATGTGTGTTTGGTACAATAGCAGCGAAAAAACGGCTAGAAAATCAGAAAAGGTAGATTACCTGGATAATAAACTTAAAATGTTCAGAAATATAGAATTTGCAGTTGGTGCAATTTCTTTAGCAGCTTTGATAGGTTGCGCTATTAACCCAGTCTTACCAGTTTGGGGTTTAGTCATTCTTGGCATTAATTCTCTTGTGTGTCTTGCTGGTGGTGTGGCTTTTCATATGAAGCATGAGAAAGAGTCAGAAAATATTGAGAAAGCTAAAGAGGCGGTAGTTAACTATCATAAATCAGGACCTGGATATGGTTTGGGAGATTCTTTTCATCGTGAGGCACCACCTCCTTACGATTTTAATACTGCTCCAACTGCTCCTCCTAAAAGTGAGTTTAGCAATCCTTATCAAGAACAGCATGTTGGAGGTTATGGACAACAATATAGTAGCTAGAGCATAAGTTACTAATGTAGGATACCGCTGCAAAACGCAGCGGTATAATGGCTTTTCAGATTGCTTGTACGATAGGATATGTATTGATTTTTATTACTAGTGCGGATACGATAAAGCTTTAAGCACTACAAAATGGAGCAATTTGAGAGCTTTTACATTACTACGCCAATATATTATGTAAACGACAAGCCACATATCGGCCACGCATATACTTCCCTTATCTGTGATGTTACAGCTAGATTTATGAAATTAGCTGGAAAGAACGTCAAATTTACTACTGGTACGGATGAACATGGACAGAAAATTGAAAAAGCGGCTAAGGTAAAGGGAATAGAGCCAAAAGAATTTACAGATGAAATAAGTGTTACATTCAAAAAATTAGCTGAGCTAATGAACTTTGATTATGATGATTTTATTCGCACCACAGAAGAGCGTCATGAAAAAGCAGTTATAGCTCTATGGAATAGACTTGAAGAGAGAGGACAAATATATCTTGATTCTTACTCAGGTTGGTATTCAGTTCGTGATGAAGCATTTTATCAGGAATCGGAGTTGATAGATGGCAGAGCACCAACGGGCGCTGAAGTTCAGTGGATAAAAGAAGAGAGCTACTTTTTTCGTTTATCAAATTGGCAAAATAAATTACTAGAGTTATACGAAAATCAGCCGAATTTCATCTTTCCTGAGAGCAGAAAAAACGAGGTGGTATCGTTTGTAAAATCAGGACTTACTGACCTTTCGATTTCTCGTACTAGTTTTAATTGGGGAATAAAAGTACCAGGGAATGACAAGCACGTAATTTATGTTTGGATAGATGCGCTCACTAACTATCTCACATCAATAGGCTTTCCTAATATAGAAGATGAGGAATATAAGAAATTTTGGACAAACTCTTTTAACGTTCATGTAATCGGTAAAGACATATTGCGTTTTCACGCTGTATACTGGCCAGCTATTCTTCTTGCAGCCGATTTATCACTGCCAAAGCAAGTTGCAGTTCACGGCTGGTGGCTAAATGAAGGAGAAAAAATATCCAAGTCTCTTGGTAATACCATAGATCCAATTGATCTTGCAGAAGAGTTTAGTGTTGATCAACTACGCTACTTTCTCCTTCGGGAGGCAAGTTTCGGTCAAGATGGTAATTTCAGTAAGAAGAACATGATCAGCCGAATAAATTCAGAATTGGCAAATAACATAGGCAATTTAGTGCAAAGAACAATTTCATTTTTGCACAAACAATGCTCTGGAGTTGTACCAACAATTGATCGAAATTTGCTTCAAGATGATAAGAGTCTACCAGATTGCAAAGCCATACTTGATCAAGTAATGGATCATCTATCAAAGTATGAATTTGACCAGATTATACTTCTGATTATCAATATCTCTTCCAAGGCCAATGCTTATATAGATAAAAGTGCACCCTGGACATTGAGCAAAACCGATAGAGAACGCATGAATTTAGTGATTTATAAATTACTCGAATATATCAGAATAATTGGCACTTTATTGCAGCCAATTGTTCCCAGATCAGCAGAAGCGATACTAGATCAATTGCAAATTCCAAAAGAACAACGTGATTTACAATCTCTGTGCAATGCGTGCGTAAGCTTAGGTGTTACATTACCTAAACCTACGCCGATTTTTTTGAGGATTGATGCCTAGAGAACTCTTGGTAAACCATTAGAGTAGGCTGAAGGAGGGGCTTCTCTGGTTAGCCTTTCTAATTCAACAGAATCAAAAAAAGTCCCTGGGCGTTTTGATGTGTTTATAACATTATCTACTTTAGGGTAAAATAAATTATCAAGGATACCACCATCTATAATTTTCTCCAGGTCTTCTGATTTATGCGAATCCTTATGCCATTTAGACTCAGAATTGTTATCGTTCTTCTTTGCACCATTAAAAAGACTGTTCCATGGATTACGAAGAACAGAGAATATTCTACTCATCACGCTCTGAGAAGCATCTTTATGATTTGTGCTATCTTCTGCAGGTATAACATACTTATCTTCATACCACTTGTTAGCATCAGTTAATTTCTTGGTTGCCTCATCAACCTTATTTTGCACAATCTGTTGATAAGTCGGGTTAGGATAAGTAAGTGGTAAGTTTGAGCTTAAGGTATGATTCCCTACACTATTAGCAGGCTGCATGAGACTGTTATTAGTAACACCAAATCCTCCATTGGCAGCAACATATGCTGCTGCTAATCCTGCTAATTTTACTGTTTTTACGCTGGGAATCAGATTACTTACTGAGCTAGTTGATGGTAGAACATCATTAACACTTTTCAAATCATTTCCAACACTGCTAAGCACCTCTTTTGTATACTTAACTGATGTACCATAAGCATTATTGAATGTTTCTGTTACTGAATCAGCTGATGGCAAATTTTTATAAGTATATTTGCTACAATGTAAAGCACCATTAACTACCCCTTTTGCAAGCAAAGCAGCGCCATTAACTGTTCCTCTTGCAATTTGAATAGTGCCATTGGCAATTACTACTTTTAATGCATCTTCTGCAATCTTTTTATCTTTTATTGCGATAAGTTCTGTTTTCTTAGCAAGCTCAGTATTTTTACCTTCTATCTCTCTTTTTTACTCAGCAATCACTTGCCCTAAATTTGTTACTTCATCTTTTAACGTGGAATTTTCTCGTTCTTTTTCAGCTAATTGATCCCTCAAGTTAGCAATCTCAGTGCCTTCACCCTCTATTTTTCTTTCTTGATTAGCCAGTTGAATATCTTTTTCAGAAATGGTTTTGTTTTTACTAATTACTGCAGCTGAAAGTGCAATAATTAGAGCAGAAAATACAGCAATAATAAATGGAAGGCCAACACTTAATGCTGCAACTGGAGCTAAGAAACTGACATAAGGAGCTGCAGCAAACACTCCTGATGCTAACAAAGTTGCTATAGCTAAAGTACCACTAACAAGATAAGGCGCATTGGCCTTATTAAACATATTTTTCATTATATACCTCACTAAAATTATTATCTAGTGTAGCATAAAATAAAAAACTATGTTAGTCCTATTTGAAAGTAAAGGTAACAACAGACCACTAAAAGCTACAAATCTATGTAGTCTTTAAATTCGCTCCTACTGGGACCTGAACCTAATCCACTACAACATATCGGAAAACATTATCTCTATTTTTTCTGGTTACACACTGAATTTTTTCTCAGCATAATGATTATGCTATTGCTTTTTATCTTGGTTTTACTCAACTAAAGCTAAGTTATTAGAAATTACCTGATTTATTTGAGCGTTAGCAATATGAGTATCTTGTTGTCTACATTGAGTATAATACATAATAGCTGCAGTTCCAACAGCAGCTCCAACACAAGCAGCTCCAGCAATTAAGGCAATTTGATTAAAGCTCTCGTTATAACCTGTGTTAAAGCCTTCACTGTAGCCTTTTTTATAGCCCTCCATATAACCATCTTGATAACTTTTTTGTTGTGCAAAAAAACCATAAGCGTATGTAAACAATACTCCTCCTGCAGCGTAAAATATACCCTGTATTCCAGGTTTGATTATGTCTGGAACAAGCCTAACGCCATTCTTTATTTCTTGTACTATAGAAATTGTTGTTAAGTTCTTTATGTTAAAATCATTGATATTCATTGCTCTTTTATAAAAAAAATTAAGCTATATGCTTTATATCTTAACATTAATTTAGTTTTAAAACAAATTAATATTTTAATATAAATTTTCTCTTTTGTAGAGAATCTGCTTTTTCTTGTTTTGTATGAACTTAGAAAATTTTTATTGATGAATGACTTTAAGTTTAAAATTGAGAAAGTAGTTGTTATATATACCAGCAAGTATGAGTTAAATTTGTATTATGGACTTGAATAAATTTACCGAAAAAGCAAAAAGCTTAATTCAGAGCGCTCAAATGAAAGCATTGGGAGCTGGGCATCAGATTTTTATGCCTGAACATTTACTCAAAGTAATGCTTGAAGATGAGTCAGGTTTAGTTCAGGATTTGATAGGCGCTTGTGGTGGAAATGTTCAGAATATTTCTGATGCTGTAGATAGTGCAATTAAAAAGTTTCCAGTGGTTGGAGGACCAGGTAGTGGTGGACTTCAGCTTTCAAGAGAGGTAGCAAAAGTTTTTGATGATTCAATTGGTATTGCGAGGAGAAATAAAGACACATTTGTTACTGTTGAGCGGTTACTGCAGGGCCTTGCTGCACAAAAAGATGAAATTGTAGGTAAAATTTTAGCAGAAGGTGGTGTAACACCGCAAAAATTAAATTCAGTTATTGCAGAAATGAGAAAAGGTGGCAGTGCAGACTCTCCAAATAGCGAGGAAAAATTAAATGCGGCAAAGAGGTATACAAAAGATATTACAGAGCTTGCTATGCAAGGTAAGCTTGATCCTGTAATTGGTCGTGATGAGGAAATCAGAAGAACTATGCAGGTATCGTTGAGGCGAACAAAAAATAATCCAGTACTGATAGGTGAACCTGGTGTTGGAAAAACTGCAATAGTTGAAGGTTTAGCAAACAGAATTGTTGCAAATGATGTACCACTTGGTTTGCGTGATGCAAAAGTTTTAGCTTTGGATCTTGGTGCGTTAATTGCTGGAACAAAATTCAGAGGAGAATTTGAAGAAAGGCTAAAAGCAGTGATCAATGATATTTCAAAAGCAGAGGGGAAAGTTATCTTATTTATAGATGAGCTTCATACTTTAGTTGGAGCAGGGGCAACAAGTGGTGCAATGGATGCTTCAAATCTACTGAAACCTGCTCTTGCACGCGGAGAAATTCGCTGTATAGGAGCTACAACTTTAGATGAGTATCGTCAGCATATAGAGAAAGACCCTGCGCTTGCGAGGCGTTTCCAGCCTGTGTTTATTTCTCAACCCACTGAAACTGATACTATTTCAATACTGAGGGGCTTGAAGGAAAGGTATGAGGTACATCATGGTATTAGGATTACAGATAGTGCAATAATCGCTGCTGCAACGCTTTCTAATAGATATATAACAGATAGATTTTTACCTGATAAAGCGATCGATTTAATTGATGAAGCAGCAAGTAGGGTTAGAATTGAAATGGACAGCAAGCCTGAGGTTGTTGATGAGCTTGAAAGAAAGATTATACAGCTGAAAATTGAGTCAGAGGCTTTGAAAAAAGAAAGTGATGAAAACTCTAGGCAACGTTTAAAAAAGATAAATGAGGAAATTGAGAGTCTAAACAGTAAATTTGCTGACTTAAGCAGTAAATGGCAGATGGAAAAGAATAAAATAGCTAAAATACAAGAAACTGCTGAAAAATTGGATAACGCGAGGAAAGAGCTAGAGTTGGCTCAGCGCAATGGAAATTTAGGAAGGGCAGGGGAGTTGATGTATGGTGTGATTCCTCAACTTGAAAATGAGTTAAAAAATCAGGAAAAAGTTACTGATAGTTTCCTAAAGAAAGAAGTTACTGAGAGTGATATTGCAAATATTGTTTCGAAATGGACAGGCATTCCTGTTGATAGCATGATGCACAGTGAAAAAGAAAAACTTCTTAACATGGAGAATGAAATAGGGAAAAGAGTAATAGGACAGAAAGATGCAATTGAAGCGATAAGTAATGCAGTAAGGCGCTCCCGTTCTGGTGTTCAGGATACTAATCGACCTTTTGGTTCATTCTTATTTTTAGGTCCAACTGGAGTTGGGAAAACGGAGTTGGCAAAATCCCTTGCCGAATTTTTATTTGATGACCAAGGAGCACTTCTGCGCTTTGATATGTCAGAGTATATGGAAAAACACTCCGTTTCAAAACTGATTGGTGCACCTCCAGGGTATGTTGGCTATGAACAAGGTGGAAGATTAACTGAGGCAGTGAGGAGAAGACCATATCAGGTAATTTTGTTTGATGAGATAGAAAAGGCAAATCCAGATATATTTAATATATTACTGCAGATTTTGGATGAAGGTAGACTCACCGATAGCCATGGCAAATTAATTGATTTTCGCAATACCATACTGATTTTAACTTCTAACCTTGGCGCTGAGATGATGCTCAGAGGAACTGCTGAATCTGTAAAAGATGAGGTGATGAAAATAGTTAAGTTAGCGTTTCGTCCAGAATTTTTAAATAGACTGGATGAAATTATTATATTCCACGGTTTAACCAAAGATGACATTTATAAAATTATAGATGTTCAATTCTCTTATTTACAAAAGATGCTTGCTAAGCGTAAACTGAGTATTAGTTTATCGCAAGAAGCTAAGGAGCTAATAGCACAAACTGGCTATGACCCTGAATATGGAGCGAGGCCTCTGAAAAGGGTAATACAAGAATGCATTCAAAATAATCTAGCTAAGTTAGTTTTATCGGGGGAAGTAGTAGAAGGAGATGAGCTAATAGTGTATACTTCTGGTAACGAAATCTTAGTTAAAAAGATCTAGATTCGCTGTGTATTTTTGTTTTGAAAAATGTGTATAAATCATAATGTTAATGTTGAGTCTTTATTTAAGCTGGTTGATCAAGGGAATAAAAAAGAGAAAGAAAAAATTAAAGAGTTTATAAAATACTTTTATAATTTTGTTTATAATAGCGACCTAAAAGTCAACGATAAATTTCTTTTATACATTGCAGAAGATGCATACAACTTCATTCTTAAAAAAGAAAAAGAAGAAAGTAAATTGGCAGTAAGTAATGTAAATGATATTTCAGGAATAGAAGGTAATTTCACTATAATTAAAATCACAAATGATGACATGCCCTTTTTAGTGGATTCTGTCATTTCCACTATTAAGTCACACGGTTTAACTATATGCTATTATAGTAACAGCATAATTAATATTCAAAGAAAAAATAGCCTAATAGATAAAATTCGTCTTTTGGAAGAAAGTAATGGAATCAAAGAGTCAGTAATATATGTAATTATTAAAGGTATAAGTGATAATTTTGTTAATACATTAGAAGAATCTCTACGAAAGACGCTAAAAGCAGTTAACTGCGTTGTACAAGACTGGCAATTGATGCTCAAAAAGCTTCTTGAGCATCCGGCATTGGATGCTGGAGGCAGAGATTTTTTAGCTTGGTTGAAAAATAACAATTTTGTATTTTTAGGTTATCAAGAATACATTACTAATAAAGAAGGAAAGCTTGCTCTAAGTGGTAAGGAGAGCCTCGGGTTAATGAGAGCAAGTGAAGAGTACCAAAATTCATCAATTTTTTCTGAAAGCTTGAATTCTTTATACATACTAAGATCAGACCTAATCTCAATAGTTCATCGGCGTACCTATATGAATTGTATAGGAGTGAAAGAATTTAATGATCAGGGTGATGTAATAAGGGAACAGCATTTTTTTGGGCTATTTACTTCTATAGCAGAAGTGCAAGATATTCGAACTATTCCGGTAATAAAGGATAAGGTTACAACAATAGAAAAAAAGGCAGGATTTGTTCCTGGTGGCCATAACAATAAAGCTTTAATTTCCATTTTACAGGCATTTTCTTGTGACGAATTATTCCAATCAAATGAAGACGAGTTATTTGAAATTTGCACCTCGATCATGTCTCTTGCGATTAGACCAAGAGTCAAATTATTTTTGAGAAAGGTAGGGAACTTTATTAGTTGCATAGTATTGATACCGATGCGTTATGCTAGTGCAAGACTAATGTTTAAGATACGCGATATATTGAAAGATGAAACGAATGCAGAAAGTTCAGATATTTATAACAATCACATTATCAATGAATATGATTTGATGAAATTACACGTGGTGCTAAGAACCAAAAGCGCTAGCGTTTTTAATGATGAAGTTTTGCGTATCGAAAACAAGTTAAGAAACATTACAGAAAAGTGGGAAGATCGTTTTATAGACAATTTATATAATACTTTTAGCACTGTTGAGGATATATTTATCCGCTATTGCAAGGCATTTCCGATAAGTTATCAAGAGAATTTTGAACCTCATGATGCGTATTATGATATGAAAAAATTGGAGATAGTGAGAAAGAAAAAAGTCAGTGAAGTTGATTTGAGGCTTACTCGTGACAATCTCAACTATCAATTGAAGGTTTACACTCCAAATAGCGGTGGTCTTGAATTGTCAAAGATATTAAAGGTTACTAAGAATTTAGGGGCTAAGATTCTATCTCATAATGGTTATTATATAGAAATCAACGGTGGAATATGGATACATCATTTTGTGTTGTCAAGAGTTGATGAATTAATAGACAACATTACTTTAAAAGAGCAGTTTGAGGTAACACTTGTAAAAGTGTTCAGCAAGGAAATAAAAAATGACTATTTTAACAGCTTGATCATTATTGCTGGGCTCGAGTGGAAGGAAGTGCTTCTGATTAGAGCGCTAAGCGCCTACCTAAAGCAGACATCATTTAGCTATAACCCAGAATATATCCAGAAAGTAGTATCAGAGTATCCAAAAATAATGAAACATCTAATACAGCTGTTTCATTCAAGATTTAATCCAAGTATAGATGTTGATAGAGCGGAAACTACTGATATTTTTAGAGAAAAAATTGAAGAACTACTAAAAGAGATCAGTAATGTTTCACATGATTACGTTTTACGTTCGATATTTAACTTGATAATGGCAATTTTAAGGACCAGTTATTATCAAGATGACAAGCCATACTTATCTATAAAATTTGATTCAAGTAAAATAAATGGGTTACCTGATCCTCGCTCGTATCGTGAATTATATGTCTATTCGAACCTTTTTGAGGGAATACATCTAAGAGGAGGGAAGTTGGCTCGTGGTGGTTTGAGATGGTCGGATAGAACGGAAGATTTTCGCACTGAAGTTTTGGGACTCATGAAAGCCCAGATGACAAAAAATGCGGTCATTGTACCTGTTGGCGCAAAGGGTGGGTTTGTAATAAAGCAAGTTTATAAAGACAAAAACATTTTAAGGGAGAAAGGTGTTGAATGCTATAAGAATTTCATCAGAGGAATGCTTGATATTACTGATAATGTAGTTGATGGCAAAATAACTCCACCAGAAAATGTGATTAGGTATGACGAAGATGATCCATATTTGGTAGTTGCAGCAGATAAAGGCACTGCTTCATTTTCTGATTATGCAAACGAAATATCCTCTGAATGTAACTTTTGGCTCGAAGATGCATTTGCATCTGGTGGATCAGCAGGTTATGACCACAAAAAGATGGGTATTACAGCAAGAGGTGCATGGATTGCAGCACAACGCCATTTTTGGAGAATGAATAAGGATATTTACCAGGATACAACTGTTATTGGAATTGGAGATATGGCTGGCGATCTATTTGGGAACGGCATGCTGCTTTCAAGAAATATGAGTTTAATTGGAGCATTTAATCATATGCATATTTTTGTTGATCCAAATCCTGATGCGGAAAAGAGTTTCGTGGAGCGTAAACGGCTCTTTGAATTACCGTTTTCCACTTGGATGGATTACAATAGAGATTTGATTTCTCATGGTGGCGGGGTATTTGAACGTAGTAGCAAACAAGTAGAAATTTCTCAAGAAATGAAAAAGTGCTTTGATATAACGGAAGATACATTATCTCCAAATGATTTGATTCGATATTTGCTCAAGGCAAAAGTGGATTTCATATGGAATGGAGGAATTGGCACCTTTGTTAAGGCAAAAAGTGAAAGCCATGGCATGGTTGGCGATAAAGCAAATGATGAATTAAGAGTAAACGGTCATGATATTAGAGCTTCTATGTTTATAGAGGGTGGCAACCTTGGTTGCACGCAGCTTGGAAGGGTAGAATACGCTAAAATAGGTGGGTATATCAATGCAGATTTTATTGATAATTCAGCAGGAGTAATATGTTCTGATCTTGAAGTTAACATCAAGATTGCTTTTGTTGCAATTATGAAAGAAGGGGGAATTTCCTTGGAAAAAAGGAATGAAATACTGGCTAGCATGATAGATGAAGTTGCATCTAAGGTACTTGAAAACCATAACAGGATTGAAACAAAAGCATTGCTTCTTGAGTGCTTGCAAGCTAAAGAAAAGTTGGAGCAGCACCATAAATTATTACTCAGTTTAGAGAAATTTGGGCTGCTAAACCGAGATGTAGAATTTCTTCCAGCTGAAGAAGAGGTAGCAAGAATGTTAACTGATGGAGAAGGTTTCTGTTCTCCTCAGCTTTCTGTTCTGATGTCTTATGCAAGAACAGCAATAAAAAATGAAGTTATACACTCTGAGCTACCTGAAAAAGATTTTTTGTGCCGTGATTACTTACTAAATTACTTTCCACAAAGGATGGTAACAGAGTTCAAGGATTCCATATTGAAACACCAACTTTGTAGGGAAATTATTTCTACTTGCATTACAAACGATGTAGTAAATAGGATGGGCTGTATATTTATTAATAATTTGGTTGAGAGTACTGGAATTAAAGTACATGAAGCAGTTAACATATATATCGTTGTTAATCACCTATATAATTTAAGTAGCCTTTGGCAGAAAATTGATGAATTGGATGGAAAAATTGATGTTGATTCATATTTGCAAGTAGTGAGAAGTGTGCAAAAATTTATTGGTAGGGTATCATTTTGGTTAGTAAAAAATCTTGGTAAGCTTAATCTTGTAGAACTAGATGGTGTTACAAAATTTAGGGGTGCAATTGAAACTTTAGGCCATGATATTTTAGATGAGCACCTATTAGAGATCTATAATCATGGATTAGCTTCTTTGTTAGAGCTTAACATAAATAAAGATCTAGCAAAAAGGGTTGCTGATCTACGTATTCTTATTTATGCGCTGGACGTTATATCTATTGCTGAACAGACATCTTTATCAATCTTTGAAGCTGGTAGAATATACTTTAAATTAAAGTCGCTGCTAAGGTTTGATATGATTAGAACAATTGCTGTCAAGATTAAAAGCCATTCTTCTTATTGGGATCGCAGCTTAGTTAATGATTTATTGGACGATTTAAGCAATTACCATCACAAGCTAGCTGTTAAAGTCATAAAAGCTACTGATAATCATGTAGATAAGGTTCAAACTTGGGTTCTTAATGATAAGGATGATATAGAACGTTACAATAGCTTTTTGAATGAGATGGTTGCTTCTAAACTTGATTTAAGTAAATTAATACTCATAATCAGGAGAGTTAAAGTACTTGCTTCATAGGAAATGTTTAATATAGGTCTTTCAGAAATTTTAGTTGTAGCTTTAGTGAGTATAATTGTTCTTGATAAAAGTAAAGTACCTGTATTTCTTAATCTTATTAAAAATATATATAGGTATTTCTGGGTTGTAAAATCAAGAGTTAGGAAATTGTTGAAGGATACCGGAATTAAAGAATTATATGAAGAGCATAACGTTGAAAAAGTCAATTACATAATTGGTGAAGATGGCAAGCTTTATCCTACTTACAATGTAGATAGTACAAAAAATGACAGCAAAAATCCTAGTAGTAGATGATATACCATCTAATGTTAAGCTTTTGGAGGCTCAGCTAAAAGCAGAGTACTATACAGTTATTGTAGCTTATGATGGTAAGGAGGCGATAGATTTAGTAGCGGAACAGCAGCCAGATATTATCTTACTTGATGTCATGATGCCAAAAATGAATGGTTTTGAGGTTTGTAAGAAGCTAAAGAATGATCCCTTAACGACTTATATTCCAATAATTATGGTAACTGCGCTGCATGATACTCATGATAGAGTGGAAGGAATTAATGCTGGTGCGGATGACTTTCTAACTAAGCCGATAGATGAAACTGCTTTATCTGCAAGAATTAAGTCTCTTGTGCGCTTAAAGATGATAATAGATGAGTTGTGCTTGAGAGGAGAAACTAATGCTGAGATTGGTGGAGTAGCAAAAAGCAGTATTATGGATTATTCTAATCAGATTTTTGATGCTAACATACTTGTTGTAGATGAGGACACCTTTCAAGCAGAGCAGATACACAATGTTCTAAAGCAACGCTTCAGATCAATTAAAATACTGCACGATCCAAAAGAAGCATTAAAGGTTGGTATTAAGGATAATTACGACCTGATTATTTCTGACATGCAGTTTTCAAAAACTGACGGCCTACGGTTGTGTTCTAAGTTTCGTAGTAAAGTAGAAACACGTTATACACCAATTCTGATCCTTTCTGAAGATTATGATAAAAGCAATTTAGTAAAGGCACTTGATGTAGGTGCTAATGATTATTTAACAGTACCTTTAGATGAGAGTGAATTAATAGCTAGGGTTAATTTGCAAGTGAAACGCAAAAGGTATCAAGATGCCTTGAGAATGAATTTATTTAATAATGTGGAAATGTCTATAAAGGATCCATTAACTAACTGTTATAATAGAAGGTATTTTGATGCACACTTAAGAAATATTGTTAAGGATTCTGTGGAAAAAGATAGAAGTTTATCTCTTATGATACTTGATATAGATTATTTTAAGATGGTGAATGATAACTTTGGGCATAATGCTGGAGATGAACTTTTAAAGGAAATACAGAAAAGAATTTCTGAAAATATCAGAGTGACAGATTTATTAGCTAGGTTTGGTGGTGAGGAATTTGTTGTTGTAATGCCAGATACCAATGTATCAGATGCGTATACTATTGCAGAGAGAATAAGGAAAATTATTGCCAAAGAACCTTTTATACTTGTGGGTAAAAATACAACCCATAATGTAACTGTGAGCATTGGAATTTCAGCAATGCAAAGATCTGACCTTGATGATGTTAAAAAATTTATAGTACGTGCTGACAAATATTTATATAAAGCAAAAAACAGTGGTAGAAATAGAGTGTTTACTGGTTGAAGTTCTTTCAAATAAGTAGTAACTAAGATTCAAATGATAGCATAAAATTTCTCAACTCCGGAAATTTCGCATTTAACTGCAGAAATAGATATTTATTTAAAAAATGCCCTGTAATTTTTAACCCTAGTCTGAATTCTTGATATGAGTAGCTATTTTGTAGGTTGTTATTGTATACATCATGCAACATCTGTGGAAAAGGTAGTAATTTATCTGCATAACAGTCACCTACTTTTTTTGACACTGCTCTACCAGTTTTTGGAGAAATAAATTGTAGATTTTCTTTCACACCTGTTACAGCACATTTTGATAGGTCTAACTTAAATCCAAGTTGCGTAAGAAGCAGAAGCTCTAAGTTAAGGTAATGACTTTGCCAAAACTGGCTATTATGTTTTATTACATCGATGAAGTGTCTAAAATTATCATACAACTTGATGCAGGATTCACTTTCTGGAAGCACTTTTTCTAATATAGACGAGAAAGAAACAATGGCAATGCTTTTTAACCTATCTTGAAAGAAATGATGAAATGGAGATTCAATCAATTCGCACTTTAAAAAACCTAGATTTTCAGGTAGCTTAGCACTCCATTCTGCATGTAATAGATTACTTATTTGAAACTTATAATTGCTATTGTTTGTTAACCTAGTTAATCCTCTGCACTTTCCATGATTTTTTGTAAATAGAGAAAGAATTAAATTTTTATCACCGTATTTTTTAACAGCTATAATAACACCTTCATCTTTCCATCTCATTTAGAGTATATTGACCATATGATATTATAGAGATAATAAAATTAGTGTAGCAAATTTGAGTTTAAGTCAACTGAAATATATTGACTTTATGTGCAATATTAGCTTTAAACCAGTAAAACAAGCTGCTTAACATATGCGCCCTCTCTATTTTAATTATATTCTTCTTTTGTCTTTATGTTGTTTTTTGCTTTTTTCAATGAAAGCCCAAACGGATGGTTCGTCAGTTATTCCTATACCACAAAGAAAAAAAGAATTAGTTGAGTTAGTACAACCGAGGCAAATTATTGAAATACAGGAAATTGATGAGGGTATTCCAATTCCCAAAAGAAAAAAGGGTGTAGAAAGAAAACTAAGAGAAGACATCAAAGAGGTGAAAAATGAAATAAGAGATAGGAAAAATATTGAGAACAAAGATGATGAATTGGCTGTAACAGAAATTATTAATTCTATAAGGGATAAACTGACAGAATGTTGGAGCATTCCTGAGGGCATAGTTTATAAAGAAAATTTTAGTATAAAAATTAACTTATTATTATCCAGTAAAGGTGAGATCGTTGTAGCCAACGTAGCAGATAGTAGTTCTTATCAAAATAATCCTCTTTTTAGATCAGCAGCAGATAATGCAATGCGTGCAGTGTATAAATGTAGCCCGTTAATTGGCTTACCTGCTGAGCATCATCACATTTGGCGCGAAGTCACATTAGATTTTATTCTAAATAGGTGAATTTACGTTACCTAAATTAGTTACTTGTGATGAAAAATAGATCAGCAAATTTTCAATCAACAACAGCTAAAGACCTTTCTGCAACATTGATTTCTCTTATATCTGTAACTTCGTCATTCTGATTAAACGAAATTTGCAGAGACTTACTACTGTACTTCCTTTTTCCCAAGAAGTTAGCTTGTTTAATTTTATATGAGACATAGTACCAAACATTTTCGTCGAACTTTGATACTAATGTTGGCAATCCTAAAGTATGAACCACTTTTTCTCTATCATCACCTACTTTTATTTTGCTCCACAGTTCAACATTAATGCCAGGAACTCCGTGATTATAGATAGTGTGCATGCAGCCTACTGAAAACAGTAAAACAGAAAATATTAATACTCGCATTTTGTCAATTAATTATTTGAAATCATAATACACTGATAAACTATCTGTCGTCAAATTTCAAAAAAGTTAAATTGACTGATTCTCAATATCATTTAATATAATATTTACTTCAAAATAATTAGGTACCTTATGTCATTGCTACAAGCAGATCCAATATACAAGCCTTTTAATTATCCTTGGGCATATGATGCATGGTTGCAGCAACAAAGGATACACTGGATACCTGAAGAAGTTCCGCTTGCTGATGATGTGAAAGATTGGAAAACTAAACTTTCGAATGTAGAGAAAAATTTATTGACCCAGATTTTTAGGTTTTTTACTCAAGCAGATATTGAAGTAAATAACTGCTATATGAGGCATTATTCAAATATATTTAAGCCAACAGAAATATGTATGATGCTTGCAAGCTTTTCTAATATGGAGACTATACACATTGCAGCCTATTCATACCTTCTAGATACGATTGGCATGCCAGAAAGTGAATATCAAGCATTCTTAAAATATGATGCTATGAGAAAGAAATATGAATACATGTTAGAATTTGAGGAAAGTAAAAAGCACGATAAAAAACATGTTGCTAAAACTTTAGCAGTATTTGGTGCCTTCACTGAAGGATTGCAGTTATTTGCATCATTTGCAATTTTGCTCAATTTTCAACGGTTTGGAAAAATGAAAGGTATGGGGCAAATAATTGCTTGGTCAGCACGTGACGAAACCTTGCACACCAATTCAATTATCAATTTGTTCAATACGTTTATTAAAGAGAATAATGAAATTTGGAATGACGAGTTCAAAGAAGAATTATATTCTGCGTGTCGCACTATTGTTGAACTTGAAGATGAATTTATAAGTCTTGCTTTTGATTTAGGAGATGTTGAAGGGCTATCTGCAGAGGAAGTGCGTAATTATATACGTTACATAGCAAACAGAAGGTTAACGCAATTAGGTCTTAAATCTATATATAATGTTAAAGATAACCCTATTCCGTGGCTTGATGAAATACTAAATGGCGTGGAACATACAAATTTCTTTGAAAATAGAGTAACAGAGTATAGCCGTGCAGCAACTCAAGGCACTTGGGAGGAAGCTTTTGCTAAAAACGATACAAAAAGTGAATAGCAGTAACTTCACCCTTTTTTATCGTTTCAACGGAAGCTTGCGATACATATCAAAGGTGGAAGGAGGAAGAATTTGATATAAATCATCTATTTAGCTTAGAGAAAAGAGAGTATAGATATAAAGTTACATTATTGCATGTAATAGTTGGAGATTTTTATTGCTTAGAGGAGGAGAAGAAGAAGTTAATACGATATCTTACTCAATTGATAAATATCTTAACGCTTTTTAAGAAAAGACAAATAGAGGGTCGTATTGGAGCTAAAGGTTGAAATTTTAAGTGCTTCTTAATACTTAAAGAGGTACTTTAATAGTTCCTTTTAAGTACTAGTCCAGAGGTTCGATAGGTTGTTGTTTAAAAGCCTGAACAGACGAAATCTGTAAAACCAAAAAGAAACTCTTTCTCTTTACTTTATGTTTTTTGGATATAGTCTTACGAAGAAGCGCTTCTGCAGCTATAACCGAAACAATTAATGGTGCTATAAATGCCCGTTTGAAAGCATGGTTTTTGGGGAAACGGTAAAGCCATTGATGGAGTTCTTTCTGGACTACCTCGTTTAGCATCGAACAAAATGAATCTGTCAAACCAGGAAGAAACTCATCAATTTAAGTTTCTAGTAGTTTTAAGTATAGTTGTGAAGGAAGCGCCTCATGCAGTTATAACCGGAATCTTCACTGGTGCCATAAGTGCCCGTCGTTTAGCATGGTTTTGGAGGAACGGTCAAATCATTGATGGAGTCCTTAGACTACCTCGGTTAGGAGATTGTATTATATCAACCGTCCCAAGCTGAAGCGTTTCCCTGCTATAAATTATATGAAGGAGTTACCATGAAAAAAACAAAAAGTAAATTAGAAATAATGAACCCTAACGCAGCAGGAATAGATGTTGGTTCAGCTATACATTATGTGTGTGTGCCAGAAGGAAGTGATGAACAGCATATACAAAAATTTAGCTGTTTTACAGAGGATCTTCATAACATAGCAAAATGGCTAAAAAAGTGTGAAGTTACTACAGTAGCCATGGAGTCAACCGGAGTGTACTGGATTCCTTTGTTTCAAGTACTTGAATCATATGGACTTGAAGTAAAACTTGCAAATGCAAGACATGTAAAAAATGTACCTGGAAGAAAGTCAGATGTCCAGGACTGCCAATGGCTTCAACAACTACACAGTTATGGGTTAATCGAAGGATCATTTAGGCCAGATAATCAAATGTGTGTATTGCGTAGTTATGTGCGGCAACGTAAAAACTTAATTGAAAATGCTGCTACACATATTAATCGTATGCAAAAGGTGTTGGTACAAATGAATATTCATTTACATAAAGTAATAAGCGATATCACTGGCGTCACAGGAATGCAAATTATTAAAGCAATAGTAGAAGGTGAAAAGAATCCCGAGAAGCTAGCTGAATTCAGAAGTGTGAATATGAAGAACGATAAAGCTACTATAGCAAAAGCATTAACAGGCGATTATAGAGAAGAACATTTATTTGTACTGAAACAAGAATATACAGCATATACTTTTTTTCAAGAGCAAATAACTGAATGTGATAAAAGCATAGAAAATTACTATAAAACATTTGAAACAAAGTCCGATGAGAGTAAAGAGTTAGGTAAGGAAAAAAACAAGTCTAGAAGAGGCAGACCAAACTTCACCTTGCGTGAGAAATTGTATAGGATAACCGGAATAGATTTTACTAAAATTCCTGGATTTGATATACTAACTGTACAAACTATTATTTCAGAAGTTGGCATTAACCATAATAAGTGGCAATCAGAAAAGCACTTTACTTCATGGTTAGGACTTAGCCCTGCTAACAAGATCACAGGAGAAAAAGTATTTGGGACAAAAACTCGTAAAGTCATTAATCGCGCTACAAATGCCCTGCGAATGGCTGCTTATGCTGTGGGAAATAGCAAAAGTGCATTAGGTGCATATTGTAGGAGATTAAAAAGACGGCTAGGAGCAATAAAAGCAATTACTGCCACAGCAAGAAAATTAGCATGTATTTTTTACCAAATGTTGAAATATGGACAAGAGTATGTGGAAAAAGGAATGAGTTATTATGAAACACGCTACAAAGAGAAAATTGTGAAAAATTTGATCAAAAAAGCGCAGGAGTTTGGCTACACATTAGTTCAACAAGAAGAGTTAATTAATGGAGTTTCTTAGGAGAAGATTGTATAACCTAACCGTCCCAAGCTGAAGTGCTTCTTATCATAATAATATAGGAGGAATTTTATATGGCAGAAGCAAAAAGTAAATTAAAAATAATAAACCCTGACGCATCAGGGATTGATATTGGCTCGACTGTACATTATGTATGTGTACCTGAAGGAAGAGATGAACAACATATCCAAAAATTTGGGTGCTTTACAGTAGATCTACACAACTTAGCAAAGTGGTTAAAAAAGTGTCAGGTTAGAACTGTGGCCATGGAGTCAACTGGAGTATATTGGATTCCCTTATTTCAAATATTAGAATCATATAAATTTGAGGTAAAATTAGTAAATGCGTGACATGTCAAAAATGTGCCTGTAGAAAGTCTGATGTTCAAGATTGTCAATGGCTGCAACAATTGCACAGCTATGGACTGCTTCAAGGATCATTTAGACCGGATAATCAAATGTGTGTATTGCGTAGTTACGTTAGACAACGTGCTAATCTAATTGAAAATGCAGCTAAACATACTCAACGTATGCAAAAAGCGCTAATTCAAATGAATATTCAATTATACAAGGTTATTAGTGATATCAACGGTGTAACAGGTATGAAAATTATTAAAGCAATAATTGAAGGAGAAAGAGACCCCCAAAAACTAGCTGAATTTAGAAATTCAAACATGAAGAATGATAAGCCTACTATAGCAAAAGCATTAACAGGAGACTATAGAGAAGAACACTTATTTGCACTAAAACAAGAATATGCAGCATATACTTTTTCTCAAGAGCAAATAACGGAATGTGATAAAAGTATAGAGAATTACTATAAAACATTTGAGGCAAAGTCAAATGAGAACAGGATGTTGAATAAAATACGAAAGCGGAAGCAGAAGAATGGTCCAGATTTTGCTGTGGATGAAGATTTAAATCGAATAACCGGGATAGATTTTACTAAAGTCCCAGGATTTGATGTATTAAGTGTACAAACTATCATTTCGGAAACAGGTATAAACCACAATAAATGGCCAACAGAAAAACATTTTTCTTCCTGGCTTGGATTAAGCCCTGCTAATAAAATTACAGGAGAAAAAATTGTTGGAACAGGAACTCGTAAAGTTATTAACCGCGCTGCGAATGCATTTCGAATGGCTGCCCATTGTGTGTTGAGAAGCAAAAGTGCAATAGGTGCATATAGTAGAAGGCTGAAAAAAAGGCTAGGAGCACCAAAAGCAATAACTGCGACAGCAAGGAAATTAGCATGTATCTTTTATCAAATGTTGAAATATGGACAAGAGTATGTAGAAAAAGGAATGAACTATTATGAAACACTTTACAAAGAGAGAGTAGTCAAAAATTTGCTTAAAAAAGCAAAGGAATTTGGTTATATACTAATGAAAGAGGAGCCGATAGATGAAGGAGGTTCTTAGGAGTTTATTAGAAGATTGGTAAATAGTTTTATTAGTATTGAAAATTACATAATGTGTATTATGGAAAATATAAGAAACACAAGGGAGTGTTAAATAAACTGTGTCAAACCACATTTTTAGCTCAACTGAATTTTCAATCTGTTGGGAAAGAAAATATCGAGCTGAGATATAGTTAATGCCCAATTAGGCAAAGCCATTACCCATTTTTGCTCTACTTTTTTTATAGCACAATATACCTGTTTGTACAAGGCGTTTGTGTTGGTAAATGAGCCCTTGGTTTTGGTGAATTTCCTAATTTGCCTATGTAGCCCCTCTATGGGATTAGTAGTATAGATTATCCTCCTAACTGGATCGGAATACTTAAAATAACCAGATAGGTTTTCCCAATTATTCTGCCAAGATTTTATAACCATAGGGTACTTTGTGCCCCATTTTTCATCTAATTCCAACAGATAATTCTCGGCAATTTCCTTACTTGAAGCTTGATATACCTTCTTTAAATCACTCAAAAAACTCTTTGCATCTTTACTAGCTACATACTTCAGTGAGTTACGTATCTGATGCACTATACACATCTGCACTTCTGCATTAGGGAACACACCGTTTATTGCTGCAGGAAAGCTTTTTAGCCCATCTACACATGCAATTAGAATATCTTCCACTCCTCTCTCTTTGAGATCATTTAGTACTCCCAACCAGAAGTTAGCTCCTTCACTTTCAGCTAAATAAAAACCTAATACTTCTTTTCTGCCATTTTGATCTATACCTAATATATTATACATACATTTACTTACACAATGCCCGTCCTCCTTGACTTTAAAAAATATTCCGTCCATGAAAACTATCGGATATACAGACTGCAGCGGACGACTACGCCATTCGTTGATTACTGGTAGCAGTTTGTCAGTAATACTTGATATCTCTGCCGCCGATATTTTGTGATCGTAAATTTCCTCAATATGTGACGCTATATCTCTGTATCCCATGCCACTGGCAAATGTGCTTAAGACCTTTGCTTCAAGTTCTGGATGTAGGCTTGTTTGTCTTTTTCTAACTATTTGGGGTTCAAAGCTTCCTTCCCTGTCTCTAGGTGTTAACAACTCAAATGAGCCTCCACTCGTGCGTAAAGTTTTTGCGTTTCTCCCATTTCTTCGGTTATTTTCTTCACTTTTAGCTGACATGTGGCTTTCTATTTCACCTTCCAGACTTGCCTCTAGCAACCTTTTTATAAACGGTGTTAATGCTCCATCTCTTCCCGTCAGCGGCCTTCCTTCTCTTATCGATGATAGAATATTTGCTTCCAGTTCTTTATAGTCTACCAAACCGGTAGTTCTGTTTACTTGACTCATGTCAAACCTCCATTTTTTTATATCAATTATATTTTTATTTCTTGGTTTGACACAGTTTATTTAACACTCCCTCATTTAGTACTCCCAACCAGAAGTTAGCTCCTTCACTTTCAGCTAAATAAAAACCTAATACTTCTTTTCTGCCATTTTGATCTATACCTAATATATTATACATACATTTACTTACACAATGCCCGTCCTCCTTGACTTTAAAAAATATTCCGTCCATGAAAACTATCGGATATACAGACTGCAGCGGACGACTACGCCATTCGTTGATTACTGGTAGCAGTTTGTCAGTAATACTTGATATCTCTGCCGCCGATATTTTGTGATCGTAAATTTCCTCAATATGTGACGCTATATCTCTGTATCCCATGCCACTGGCAAATGTGCTTAAGACCTTTGCTTCAAGTTCTGGATGTAGGCTTGTTTGTCTTTTTCTAACTATTTGGGGTTCAAAGCTTCCTTCCCTGTCTCTAGGTGTTAACAACTCAAATGAGCCTCCACTCGTGCGTAAAGTTTTTGCGTTTCTCCCATTTCTTCGGTTATTTTCTTCACTTTTAGCTGACATGTGGCTTTCTATTTCACCTTCCAGACTTGCCTCTAGCAACCTTTTTATAAACGGTGTTAATGCTCCATCTCTTCCCGTCAGCGGCCTTCCTTCTCTTATCGATGATAGAATATTTGCTTCCAGTTCTTTATAGTCTACCAAACCGGTAGTTCTGTTTACTTGACTCATGTCAAACCTCCATTTTTTTATATCAATTATATTTTTATTTCTTGGTTTGACACAGTTTATTTAACACTCCCGTATGAGGCGCAAAGTCTCACGTACGGTTTTGCAGTCGAGTGAGGAGGGGCAACCTTCTTCACTTAGACAACTACTATCTACTAGAGTTTTAAGCTTCTCATCTAGGTTTTCTCCGTAAGCTTCTACTGTCACCTGGTCTATACCGCAAGCCTTGTTGCGCTTTAGTTCCTTATAACACTCCGCCAGATTTTCTGCATTAATTAGATGCACCAGCGATGTAAATTTTAACCGCTTGTCTCGCTTTGTTCTTATCGCTATCTGGTTTAGTTTCTTTTGCATATTCCTCCAATCTCTGTTGTATTAGTCTTGCAATCCCTATCCCAGTTGCTATATTGCTGATCGCTTCCCCTTGTATGTGGCTTTCCCACACTCTGAGTATTATCAATCAGTCCGACTTCCTTTGTATCTTTCGCCAGTCCTCGCCTTTGTTGGCTTGTTCTAACGTACCTAAATAGGAATACAAAGGATCTCCCAAGTTCATTTAGAACCCATCTCAATACATGATACGGCCTTAGATCCCGATAGAGTGAGTGATAACTTGCCTTATCGTTATCCTTCATGCTGTCTTCCACTAAAATGCACAATGTCGACCTCTATGATGTCGGAAATTTCGGGACTCAATACCTTCACTTTCGTTGCACCCTGTATTGTCCGTTCCATTAGCTTTACTACGTTCGTTACCTTACGCAGCATAATGGTTCGTTTTAGGCTGTTGGCTAGACTTTGCCTAAGTTGGATTTTCACCAACTGTTCTCTAAACGCTTCTCTTGGCGCACGCATTTTGCTCCCCTTATACTCATCCAAATCTCGATAGCTCAAAGAGAATCATGTATACAGATAACATCCGCTGAAAAGCTAAATCCTTTGAAATATGGCAACAATTTTTGATTGATACGAAACATCTTTGCTTTTTTTTAGACAATTATATCTTTCTTCTTTCTACTTCCCTACAAATGCGACAGAACCGTTTTCTATAGCTTCATCGATAAAATGAAAGACATTTCCTCTTTTTTCTAAAAATTGATTACACTCTTTATGATTACTGACTTTCATCTTCTATGGCATATACTCTACAAAATGTTCATTTCTTAATAGAGTAACCACTTTCTTTAGATTTTCTCTCCCATCTCTACTCGCTATGCAACAAAGCCCCCCGGGTGTTGTAAAACTGGGGTAACACCTTCCGCTACGCAAATCACCTACAAAACACAATCTTTTTATTTCCCCAAATAATTAGTTGTGAATTTAGGCAATCATATTAATATAGTAAATATCTACTTAATATACTAGTATTTACCTTGACTAAACAATTATAGTGCTGTATCATTAGCACTTAAGCTTTAATAGTGAGGTAGTGATGGACGCACAAGAATTAGAAAACTTACAGAAAAGTTCATCGACAAAATCCCAAGATGCTGGGAAAAAAACATCAGAAGAATTGGAAAGAAATTTAAACCTGAATGAAGCCAATAATGAAGGTCTAAGAGAAGTTGAGTTGAGAAGACAGAGAGTAGTTGAAACAAGTAAATTGGTTGGATTAATGATTGGAGCATTCTTAGGCACAATGATATATTCTAAAATCCATCAAGAATACGAGGGAGAAACATGGACAGAGCCATTAATGAATGGTTTTATAGCCGCTGTTTCTTTGGGATTTGGCTTCCTTCTAGGAAAAATAATTACTCCTACAAACGAAGTTGTTTCTACAAATCTAGAAAACGCTGCCGTTGAACAAACCAACGTGCAACAAACCCTACCCTTCTGTACACAAAACGACAAATTTTGTAACTAAAAAAGTACTTCCCCATTTTCAAAGCACTGCATACAATAGAATTATATTGTAGTGCCTTATACTCATCCTGAGATATAGGAAAACAATCTGTACGACATTTTAAGCTGGCTCAGAGCGCTGGCAAACCCAATACCATAATTTACAAGTAGGACTTATGAATAAGAAATTTCTCTATTCACCATTATCAATAAAAAGCATAGAAGAAAGCGGAGTATTTTCTGGCTATGCGAGCGTTTTTAATATAGTTGATAAGCAAAATGATCTGATATTACCAGGAGCATTTAAGAACAACTTAAATAAAAACCAGATAAAACTTCTTTGGCAGCACAACCCAAGTGAGCCTATAGGTAATATTACAGATATTTGCCAAAATGATATTGGCCTATATATAACTGCACATTTGCTTTTGGGTATTCAAAAAGCAGAGGAAGCATATTTAATGCTCAAAACTGGAACTATTAACGGGCTTTCGATTGGCTATATACCAATAGAGTATGATGTTGATCATGAAAGCGGAGCTCGAGTGTTAAAACAAGTGGAGCTATGGGAAGTTAGTTTGGTCACTTTCCCTGCAAATTTGGCAGCTCAGGTAATCAACGTGAAAAATCAGCACAATGAACAAGAAATGTTAGCAAGAGCAATAGAAAAAGCAAATTCTGTGCTTACGAACATGTGTATTTCTACTTAAAATCTATAAAAATTTTCACACAATTTAACATTTATATTATTATTTATTTAATAATTATATTAATATATATAACTTCAATACTTTGAAAATTAGATAATTTTATGCTAAATGCTAACAATAAGGTTAATTACGAATCTAGTATTAAACAAAAGGAAAAAAAATACAGCTTATCCACTGTGTTTGCTTGGCTATATCTAAAAACAATCGGACAAATGTTGCCAGGGAGATGGAATAAATGGGCAGAGAATATCCTACACCACAATCAAGTTATTGTGGTTAATGGAGTGCAGACTGATAATCTTTTCAACTCTGACAGAGAAAAGGAATTGAAGGATGAAAATGAGAAATTACAAGAAAAATTGAAAGAAATGAACGAACTTACAGAACAAGTGAAATCATTAGGAGAGGAAAAAGAAATATTTGCTAAATTTTTTGCAGCACAAGCACAGCAGATTGAAGACTTAGAATTAGAAAATGAAGAGTTAAAGTCTAAACTTGAAGAAATTAAAAAGAGTTATAAAGAATTAGAAGCAATTACACAAAAACGAGGAGAAGAATTTTTAGCACAGTTCAAGGAGAAGTCTAAGGAGATATTAGATTCGCAGAAAGAATTAATTGAGCGCAGTAAAGAATTTGCAAATAAAATAGAAATGCTCACAGTAGAGATAGAAAAAAAAGATGGGAAAATACGTAGTTTAACGCAATTAAATGAAGTATTAGAACAAGAAAAAAAGGAAATGGAGGATAAAAATAACGCACAACAGCAAATCATACTTGATCAAGAGGAAAAAATAGAAAAACAAAGCGCTTTAATTACTTCACTTACTGATAAAAATAAAGACATAAATGAAACTGTGAAGAAAGATAATGAAAGCCTAAGAGCGCAAAACACAGATTTAGAAAGTAAAGTTAGTCAGTTAAAAAACGAATCTGATACTAAAATAAAGGAATTAAAAAATCAACTTGAGGAGAAACAAGCAGAATTAGAACAAGCTAAGAAAAAAAATACTGAAGTAGAGGACCTTACAAGAGGATTGAAAGGTGCTCAGAAACAATTAGAGCAAGAAAAGACTAATCTAAAAGATGAATTAAAGGATTCAAGTAGTAAACTAAATGCTACTAAAGAGGAGAAAAAAGAATTAGAAAGTAAGATTACTAGTCTACAAGAACAAGTACAGACATTAGAAAAAGTTACAACAGAACTTGTAAAGAAAGATAAGCAGATTGAGCAGTTACAAGAGGAACGTAAGCAAGCAGAAGATCAAGCAAAAGCTGATATTACAAAACTACAGGAAAAAAAAGAAGCTCTACTCGATGAAATAGATAACTTAAAGAGAGATTTGTCAATTGTGAAAGAGCAGTCACAAAAACAACTACTGTTAAATAATCAAGAACAACAAAAGTCAAAAAATGAGCTAAAAGATGTTGATAAAAAATTAGAAGGGATTGATGAAAAAACTAAAGTGCTAGATACAATGAGTACAATACCTACTGTACAATCAACTACTGGCTCTAGTAAATCAACCTTTTTAAAATTTCAGAACTTGACCAATAAGCTTCTTGGAAATGAGGATCTCAAGAACCTTTTATCTAAGAAAAATGAGGAGTTAAAAAAAGGTTTTCCTGAATTTAAAGGAGAACACTTTTGCCATAAAGTTCTTGAGAAAACTATACAATCTCTACTATATCAAAATGATTATAAATTTAAAAGTGATCAGTTACTTGAGTTGTTGGAAAGTAATTTGATGAAATCTGCAAGGACGATCATAGAAACTAAGGTTAACAAAGTTGTTGAAGAACTTGCTAAAGATTTTGTTAAAAAACATGATCTCAAACAGGTAATTCTTGTTGAAAGGTGCGCAGAAAAGTTGTACTTAAATGAAGAAGATAGTAAAGCAATACTAAATTCTTTCACAGGTTTTTTGGCTAACAGAAATGATAGCAATAATGATTCAGTCAAAAAATTTGTTGTGCAGAAGTTAACGGAAGCTGAAATGAAATGTTTTTCAGATAAGATTCAGGGATTACAACTGGCATCAAGTATAAGAGATAAATTTTTATCCCCAGATCAGGGAATGTGTAATCAGACTCAAGGAGGAGTAAACGAGTATCAATTAACAGAAAAAGCCAAAAAAGAATACAAATTAACACCTAATCCTTCCATGAGTCACACTAATAGCACTCCGGTAAGTGTGAAGCAAGAAGCAACGTCTAGATAAAACTTTTAGCATAAAGTATCAGCTCCTCCTTTGTTAAAGTGTAGGAGCTGTCTTCCCAGTGTTGTCGTAGCAATTCCAAGTTTCTACCTAAATTTTTTCCTGGTTGATGACCTATAGTTATTAAATCATCACCAGATAAAGGAAATTTTGGAATGTTAAACATCTTAGCAAATGAAATATACTCATCAACATTTATTCCAGACTCAATACCACAAATCTTCATTAAGTCACAATATAATTCCTTACCAAATAAAGATATGTATTTCTTTTGCTCTTTTCCTGAAAGCTCTGTTTTGATATTGCTTGATAATAAAAATAATAGCTTTTTCTTTTGCTTATTTGAAAGACGTAAAAACTTGCTCACTTCTTCCCCAAGACTCGCTCTATCTTCAGCAGTCCTAATAAGCAACGCTAATTTTGTTAGTGCATCGATTGGATCCAAACTGGGATCTAGGAAAGGCGTATGGACATACGCTGAGGGTTCTATAGGAGGTTTAGTGTTGATAAGAAGTGGTGAAGATAAAATTTCGCATTTTACTTCTTTTGGAATAATTTTTTGTAAAACATCAGATTTTTGCATGCTCTCAAGTGTTGGAGCAGGATCATTGCATTCCAACAACTTAAATATTTCTTCTCTTATTCTCTCTCCAGAGAGGTTTTGAATCATGTGTGAATGCTTTTTGCACACATCCAATATTCCATCACTTAAATCTCCTATGCATATTTTAGCGTGAAAACGAAACGCTCTTAAAATACGTAGATAGTCTTCCTTAATCCTATCTTCAGCGTTACCTATAAAGTTTAACTTTCGTGCTTTTAAGTCCTGAATGCCACCAAAGTAGTCGTATATATGGCCATGCTTGTCTGCATAAAGAGCATTAAATGTAAAATCGCGCCTTGAAGCATCAGCTTGCCAATCATTAGTAAACTCTACCTTCGCATGTCTACCGTCACACTTTATATCATGCCTTAGCGTTGTAATCTCAAAGGACCTCTTGTGTAAAATTGCAGTGATAGTTCCATGTTTCAGACCAGTTGGAATACTCTTTATATTGCAAAGCTTGAGCGCTTTAATTGTTTGATTAGGCAGCAGATTAGTAGCAAGATCAATGTCGTGAATTTCACGCTGCAAAATTGAATCTCTAACACATCCACCAACAAGCCTTGCCTCACCACCTAATTTCTCTATTGCCTCAATAATTATACTAACTTCGTGACCAATTTTCATATATATCATATTACACAAAATGCAAAATTTTCGCAAAAAGCCTCATATAAAAATATATAGGCAGGAGAGTGGTAAAATAAGAAGGTAAAGTGATAGAGTAAATAGTAAGTCTACAACAAATCCAGTGCCTAGAAACTTATAAGTATAAAAGTAATGTTAAAATACAATGTTTTCGATGATTATAAAAAATCTGGATGCCAGTGTCAGCTACTTGCATGACACCTTTGTAGCCTTCTCTTGTCATCCCAGTACCTGCTGCTGCCATTCAAGTAACTGACACTGGTTCCCTTTATGATGGTGTTATCCGAGTAGCTCATCCAGATTTTTATCAGGAACGTTGATTACTCCTTATTCTTCGCCCTTCCTGCACGCTTACGTTCATTCGGATCAAGTGTACTTTCATTGTCTATATACGCTCTCTAAAAAACCCTTTAATATTATTCTAGCGTATATTGACACATTAATTTTAATAATTAAACTACATTGACTTTAAAGCGAGGTTACAAAAATATGCTAAATCATCAAAATTTAACACGAAAACAAAAAGATTTGTATTTTCAGTTAAAAAGGGCCATATGGAATAGAAAGAGCATTAATAATATTTTAGAAGCAGCCTCAGAGAATGATTTACTAAAAGTTCTTACAGTTGGATATACTACACGATTTCCAAGAGGTGGGGGACGCACTCTAACACTGCTGAACCTTGCTATATATAAAGATAATAATGAATCTGTTGATCTTATTTTAACACACTCTAACAACAAAGGTATACTGCAAGAAATTCTTAAGACTTCAAGTACTATGAACTATACAATAAGAGGTTATACTTACACTTTGACACCACTTGCGTTTGCTATACATAGAAGTAATAACGAATGTATCAATTCTATTTTAATGCAGGCTCAATATAGTGGTATACTGCACAATATCCTTGCTTCTAAAGATATTGTGCAGTTTCCAGGTCTGACGTATATCATCACACCACTTAACTTTGCTATACATAGAAGTAATAACGAATGTATCAATTCTATTTTAATGCAGGCTCAATATAGTGGTATACTGCACAATATCCTTGCTTCTAAAGATATTGTGCAGTTTCCAGGCCTGACGTATGTCATCAAACCACTTGCCTTTGCTATATATAAAGGTAATAACGAATGTATCAATTCTATTTTGATACAAGCTCGAAATAGTGGTATACTACAAGAAGTCTTTATTGCAGTAAGTACTGTACTGTCTCCATATGTTGAATATACTTTAAATGCTTTTGAGCTATCTGTAGTTATTCATCAGAACGGTACTAATGTTAGAACTGCATTAGATAATGTATCTATTTCTCATAGACTACAAGAAAATAGAAGAACTTAATCAGTGTCCGTTCAACAGAGTGCAAAAAAGCCCAGTATCAATAATGTCGTGACAGTACTTCTTCTCCTATCATGCAAGTAGTTACACTGGGATTCAGATTTTTATCAGGAACGTTGATCACTCTTTATTCTTCGCCCTTCCTGCACGTTTACGTTCATTTGGATCGAGGAATCTCTTGCGCAGACGTATAGACTTTGGAGTTACTTCTACCAATTCATCATCATCTATATACGCTATCATGTCCTCCAATGTCATTATCTTTGGTGGAGTGAGTTTTATCGCTTCATCACTACCTGAAGCTCTTACGTTGGTTAATTGTTTACCTTTCAGCACGTTTATCTCTAAATCATTGTCACGGCTATGCTGACCGACAATCATGCCACAATATACTTTATCCTGCGGCTTAACAAACATAATTCCCCTATCTTGCAGATTGAAAATTGCATACGCTACTGCTTCGCCTTTGTCTGTTGAAATTAAAACCCCATTACGCCTTCCGGAAATTGAACCTTTATGTGGAACATAACTGTGAAATAAACGGTTGATTATACCAGTGCCGCGAGAATCAGTTAAAAATTCTCCTTGATAGCCAATTAATCCCCTTGATGGCACTAAAAATGTCAACCTAGTTCTGCCACTACCAGAAGGTCTCATGTCAGTTACTTCACCTTTTCGAAAGCTAAGTTTTTCCATGACGATTCCACTATACTCATCATCTACATCAATTACTACTTCCTCTATAGGTTCAAGTTTTTTGCCATCTTCTTCTTTAAACAGCACTCGAGGCCGTGAAACTGAAAGTTCAAAACCTTCTCTTCTCATATTTTCAATCAGTACCCCAAGCTGCAACTCACCACGTCCACCCACTTCAAATGCTTCACCACTTGGAGCCAAAGTTACAGTAATTGCAACATTTGTTTCTGCTTCTGCATATAAACGATCTTTTATAACCGTTGAGGTAAGTTTTGTTCCCTCTTGCCCAGCAAAAGGTGAATCATTAACGCTTATAGTAATCGCCATTGTTGGCGGGTCAACTGGAGTTGAGCTGATCGCAGTTGTAACTTCTGATGCTGCTATAGTGTCTGAAACTGAAGCTTTCTCAAGTCCTGCAATGGCAATGATATCACCAGCTACAGCTTGCTCTACTGGAACGCGTTTTAAGCCAGAAAATGAGAGTAACTTAGTTAATCTCCCTCGCTCAACCACTTGACCATCAAGATCAATTACCTTAAGATCTGAGTTAACTTGTGCGATTCCTTGGTAAATCTTTCCTGTCAATATTCTGCCAAGAAATTTATCAGATTCAAGTAAAGTAACTAGCATAGCAAAAGGTGCATTTTGATCATAAACGGAAGGTTTTATGTAATCTATCACCGTTGAAAATAATGGGCTTAAATCTTTTCTCTCATCAGATAGCTCCTTAGCACACCAACCATTTCTACCTGAAGCATAGAGTACTGGAAAATCTAGTTGCTCGTTGGTTGCATCAAGGTTAAAAAATAACTCATATATTTCATTTAGTACTTCATCAATTCTGCTGTCTGGTCGATCAACCTTATTGATTATCACAATCGGTTTTAAATTTGCCTTTAGTGCTTTTGACAACACAAACTTAGTCTGTGGCATTGGACCTTCTGCAGCATCAACCAGTAGTAATACACCATCTGCCATGCAGAGCACCCTTTCCACTTCTCCACCAAAATCCGCATGTCCTGGTGTATCAATGATATTGATTTTCTCATCACCCCACATTATTGACGTACATTTTGCAAGTATTGTAATTCCACGTTCACGTTCTTGATCACCACTATCCATCACTCGTTCTTGAACTTCTTGATTCTCACGAAACGTGCCACTTTGTTTTAACATGTTATCAAGTAAAGTAGTTTTTCCGTGGTCAACGTGTGCAATTATTGCAATATTGCGGATCGATTTAAATTCACTCATTTCTTATCATTTCAAATTTAATTTAATAACAAGTATACGTATAATATATTTAGAGTAAATAACTAAAGCCGTGCTTTCAGAGTATTTTAGGCAGATCATGGAACTCTAACAAAAAGGTTTCATGTTCGCTGTACTTTGTAGCAACTAACACCAAGACAAAGAAGAATCTTGCTTTAGCAGTACATTTATATAAAATTAAATAAACTAAAGTAATCATTTAAATGCTAACAAGATTCGCTCCAAGCCCAACTGGCTATCTACATGTAGGAAATATACGCACTGCACTCATTTGTTGGATGTACACACGTAATCAAAATGGAAAATTTTTACTACGTTTTGATGATACTGATCTTGAGCGTTCAGATATCAAATATGTAGATAATATCATAGAAGACCTAAAATGGATTGGCATAAATTGGAATTCAAGTTTTAAGCAATCAGAGCGTTTTGAGCGCTATAACGAGGTGTTCTTACAGTTAATGAAAGAAGGTCATATTTATGCATGTTATGAAACAAGAGAAGAATTAGACACTAAACGAAAATTGCAGTTAAAACAAGGACTTCCCCCTATTTATGATAGAGGTGCGTTGCTTCTAACTGAGCAAGAGAAAATTCGTTATGAGCAAGAAGGACGAAAACCACATTTTAGATTTAAATTGAATAGAAATGAAATTGTAAAATGGAATGATGAAGTTAAAGGCGAAATAAATATTGCAACAAGTCACATCAGCGATCCTATAGTCAAAAGAGAAGATGGAATTTATACGTACATGCTACCTTCTGTCATTGATGATGTTGACTTTAATGTAACCCATGTTGTACGCGGAGAAGATCATGTAACTAATACCGCAGTTCAGACTCAAATGATTCAAGCATTAAAAGAGAAAATTCCTATATTTGCTCACCTTTCCCTACTACATTTTGATGATAGCAAGATATCGAAACGGAAAGGTGGGCTGGATATCAAGTCCATAAGAGAAGATGAGATTGAACCAATGGCACTAACTAGCTATTTAGCAAAACTTGGTACATCTGATCCGATAGAAGCTCATGTTGATATGCAGTCTTTAATTAACTCATTTGATATTAAAAAATTTAGCTCAGCATCTGCACAGTTCAGCTTGAGTGAAATGTATAAGCTAAATAGCAAAGTGCTGCAACAAATGCCATTTGAAATGGTGCAAGATCGTTTAAGTCAAATTGGTTCGGAGTTTTGGTATTTTATAAGAAACAATATAGAAAAGTCTTCTGAGGTGGCTAAATGGTGGCAAGTATGTAAATACAATATAGAGCCTGTGGTTCTTAATAAAGAGTTTATAAAAATAGCGCTAAGTGCATTACCTCAAGGTGATTGTAATGAAAACACATTATCAGAGTGGGTTAAAAATATTCGACAGACAGTTGATATAAAGGCAAAAGATCTATTTATGCAGTTGCGCCTCGCTTTAACAGGAACAGAAACAGGTCCAGAACTCGCTAAATTATTAATTTTTATCGGTAAAGAGAGCATTGTTGCAAGGTTAGAAGAAAGTCAAAGAATTATATAAAAGGTTTAAATGCACTGGATGTATTTGGATGACACCAATAGGTATCTGTTCAGGGAATGTGCAAATATTAGATTTCTTGTCATTCAAGTACTGGAATCCATTATACTCCTCAAAATTACTGGATGCCAGACTGGCATGACATCTTCGTAGCCTTTTCTTGTCATTCCAGCGCGTGACCCAGAAAAAAAGAACCAGTGTCAGCTACTTGAATGACACCAATAGTTAATCTCATGCTGAAAGATCATTTTATGATTTAGATCAGTTTTTTTGCAGGCCACTTCCAAGCTTATCAATTTTTCCAAGATCTCTTTAAGTTCTGAAAGTTGCAAGCTTTTCAAATGAGATTTAAAACTCTGCAATTGTTTAAAGAACAATGGAGGACTCAGCTGGTCAATTGCAGCTTGTTCATTCATTCCACCTTGTATTAATAGCAAAACGCTTTCCAGTCGTAAAAAATAATTTGATATAATACGGATTAATGCTATCGGTGAAAAATTCTCTCGTAATATCAATGTATCGGAAATTTTAATGAATTGTGCCATGTCTTTATTCACTATTGCAGAGCACAAATTATCAAGTGTAACATAATCATTGCCGGAGGTTGAAAAGCATAGATCTATATCAGCAGGTTTGAGGTCTTTTCTCTCTCCTAGGTACAAAACTAATTTCTCAAGCTCTCGATGTATGGGCAGTTTGCTACGATTAAAGTAAGACTGCAAGTGGTAGATTATCTCACTTGTGTACTCTATATCATTTTGCTTCAAGTAACTTGATATAATATCACAAAGATTACTACCGCTGTCCTTATAGCAGGTAATTACACCGAAAATTTTTGAACTTTCCATATAACTTTTAGTTACAGAATTACATGGAAGATCATTTGCTATCATCACTATATAATGACCGCCTATATTATGATCCAATATGTATTTTAACTCTTTAGATATACTTCCACTGACATTTATCAGCTTAACTAACCTTTTGTTAGTAAACATCGAAATGTTTGCCAACTCGGAAAATAACAAACCAGGCGACTTATTCACTACTGCAAAGTCCATCACCTGAACTGAATACTCATTCAAGTTGGCAATTATTTCTTGTACGAAAATATCGACTTTACTATTGTCACTTCCATGAATTAATACACCACTTAAAGTATCAGGTTTCTCGAGGAATTTTTTAACTTTAGATGGTGTGATTCTCATGCCATCTACATTATATCATTCTCATTTGATTGTACATCACTTGATTGCACGCCAATGTCCAAAAATTCTGAGCTTTCTTGATTTGTTGTATTTTGCGTATCATCTAACACTTCTTTCTTTCCTGTAACATAATTATAAAAATTTTTTATAGGCTGTCCTATATATCTAGAAAAAAATCCTTCGGCCATATCTTTCACTCCACAAATTAACAATTAGCACATAAAAACAATGTAGTAAAAACTACTTTACGCTCAGATAGTTACACTCATTTGTTAATGAATTATGAACTTCCGAGACCAAAATTAAGTCGATCTACTTAACACCAATCTTATAAAATAAGCAATGATTAAATACACAGCTGCGATAAGTATAATTGCAGGTCCAGTTAATAAGTCAAAACTTGCAGATAATATCAAACCTGATACTCCAGAAATCACAGAAAAAACTGTTGCAACAATAATCATTTGCATTGGAGTTTTTGAAATGAGTCTTGCTGATGCAGCAGGTATTAACAAAAATGCAGCAATGAGTAATATTCCTATTAATTGAGCAGAAATTGCAATAAAGATAGCGAGTATAATCAAAAATTCTAGCCTAACAAAATTAACATTTACTTTCTCAACTGTTGCCAAATCTTGATTAATCGAAATCATCAGCCAATAGCGCCATCTAAATATTAATATCAAAGTAACTATTACGGAGGTTAGAAAAATTGATATTATATTACTTTGGTCAATCATTAATATGTCACCAAAAAGTGAGCTAATAATACTATTATTACCTGATGGAAGAAAAGACATAAGTATTAAACTCGATGATAAAACTACATTGGTAACTATGTTCAATATCGTATCAGCAGAGTATAATTTATTAAAATTAAGAGAAAGTAGTATAGCAAACATAATTGCAATGAGCATTATACTTACCGATGGGCTGATATTAAAGATCAAAGCAAGTGCAATACCAAGCAATGAAGAATGGGACAAACTATCACCCAAATACGATAACCTTTGCCATATCATAAATGACCCTAGAGCTCCTGTGACTAGGCTAATCATAATTACCGCAATTAGACTGTTTATAAAAAAACTCTGTGTAAATATCTCTAACATGCTATCAGATAACTGACAACAAATCTATCTTCAGATATTAAAACGTTATGGGTTCTGCATGCAGAACCCGTCGTCATAAATTCAAAATTTAAATTCTTTTGCTCCATAAGATAAGACTTCATTGAACAATCGCGATCTTACCAGTACCTATTATCAAAATCTCTATTTCCTCTGTTAAAAAAGATTTAAAATACTCCTTGTTATTTATATCACTTTCTTTCAATTTAATCACCTTTTCAGGAAAAATTATAATTGAGCCATGATATTCTTGATTATTTACCCAAAATCTTTCTTCCCTGTAACCATCTATAAGATTTTTCTTCTTGGAAATTAAGGGCATAAATCAAACCATTAATTCCGTGTCGCACACCCACCATTCTGGATATTCCTTTTTGATGTTTGCCGCTGCAGCTTTTGCACTTTCTTCACTATCAAACATTCCAAAACACCCTACACCACTACCTGACATACGAGAAAGTATAGAGCCTTCTTGTGACTCTAGTGTTGATATTACATTCTGAATTTCAGGTACAAGACTTATTGCTGCTTCTTGCAGGTCATTTTTTGTCTCTTTAAGAAGCTCTAACAAATTCTCCTCAGTGTTATCACTCCACTTAATTGGCTGAGAGAAATCCTCTTTATACTTGGAAAATACTTCTGATGTATTCAAAAACTTTTTTTTTGGTTTCACAAGTACCAGACTTGTGGGTAAAGAGCATTGTTTAATGGGGCATAATTCCTCACCAACACCTCTAACAAAAACCGGCTTACTATCTACACTTGCAGGTACATCAGCACCAACGCTTAAAGCTATATCACTTAAAATTTGCCTATCAATATCCCACAGCTCTCCTAGCGTACGTATCACAGCTCCAGCATCTGAGGAACCACTACCAAATCCCGCAACAATTGGTACATTTTTTACAACCTTCACAGTGACTTTAGTGCGTACAGGAGCATGCCTAAGCAGTAGACTCAATGCTTTCGTTATAGTATTATATCGATAATTTATTTTAAACTCAGAATTTACAAATTCAACTGTAGAGTTATCATATCTAAAATTTTTTTCTCCTACTTTTATTTCTAAAAAATTAGAAAGCCTAGCAAAGACAACCAAACTTTCAATAAAATGATACCCTCTTTCTTCTCTATTTATAATATGCAAAAAAAGATTGATCTTTGCAGGAGCCTTTACACAAAAACTTTCCATTTGTATATCTTCACTAACACTACCTTATTTACTATACTTTAGAAATGCCACTTCAGTCAAACTTTATACACTCTTAATGAGATTAAATGCCATCAATCCTAACTTCTCTGTATGGGTAAGTGCATCCGCTGGTACAGGTAAAACAAAAATCTTAATAGACAGAGTATTAAGACTTTTATTAGAAAATAAGAGAAATATTCTCTGCTTAACATTTACCAATGCTGCAGCAAATGAAATGGAAGATCGCATTTACAGTACACTTAGTAAGTGGGCAATATGTCCAGATAGTGAATTAATAATGGATCTAGAACAACTAGACCTCTTGCATTTAAGTGAGGAATCGGTGTCATTCCAGCGCGTGACGCTGGAATCCAGAAAAAAGGAAGAATGGATCCCAGTGTCAAGCACTGGGATGACAAAGGAGAGTGCTGGGATAACGGAGGGATCCAGAAAAAATGAAGCTCTTGATCGTTATTTAACAAGAGCAAGAAGGCTTTTTTCTGAACTGGAAAATCTTGGTCTTACTATTCAAACTATACACGCCTTTTGTTATAAGTTAATCTCTAGCTTTCCTACAGAAGCTGGTATCGCTCCAAATTGTACGTTGAGCGAATGTAAAGAATTGCATTCCATCGTATTTGAAAAAACGCTTCATAATGAAACTGTGCAGGACGATATAAATATCATTGCAGCTGAAATTGATGAAAACAAGCTGAGTGATTTACTCTATACCTTATGTATAAAGAGATCAGCTCTAGAAAATAATTTAGGGTATATCAAAGATAAACTAAGTGCCCCAGATAAGATTCACGATTTACAGAGTGAAACGATTGAGCAGATAAAAAGATTAGCTAAAATATTAAGTGAGGGCAGCAAAAGAGATCAGAGTTACAGTGCGATACTTTATGATTGGTGTAATAGCACAAAATCGTCCGTACCAAATGTTGTCATCCCAGTGCTTGACACTGGGATCCAGAAAAAAAGAAATATGGATCCCAGTGTCAAGCACTGGGATGACAACAAGATAGAGAACTTAGCTAAAGTATTTCTCAAATCAGAATCGTACGAAAAAAAGAGCATATCATCCATTATAACAAAGGGTGCTTTGGAAAAATTTGAAGACGTAGAGCAAATGATAGAAAGCATTCAAAATGCATTGTTTACCCATGTGAAGGACATAAATTCTTATCAAATATTCGCAAGAACCAGTAGTTTACTTAGTATATTTAAAGTATATGTTGATCTATATAATAATGAAAAATCAAAGAATGCACTGCTTGATTATGATGATATCATCAATTTAGCAACAAATCTCCTTAGCAATCCAGGCGATAAAGATTGGATATTGTTTAATCTAGACCAAAAAATAGACCACATTCTTGTTGACGAGGCACAAGACAATAGTATTAGTCAATGGAAAATTATAACAAATCTCTGCAATGAATTTTTTACCGGCGGTGATGAAAAGAGAACTTTATTTGTTGTTGGTGATGTAAAACAATCAATTTACAGATTTCAAGGAGCAAATCCCCATCTATTTAATTACATGCAGCAGTATTTTCACACAAAAACCGGTGGTAGAGATTGGATATCATGCCAACTTGAAAAGTCATTTCGCTCAATTCCAGAAGTTTTGATGCTTGTAGACAGGATATTTAACAACTTTCGTGAAGAAATATCTTTCAATGATAACGAGATAAAACATATTCCGCATAGAGAAAATGATCAAGGGTACATTGAAATTTGGCCGTTATTGCCAAGTTATAAAGAGGAAGAGCATCAAGCCTTACAATTAACACAGAGGAAAGATTATGTAGTAACAGATCGATTGCTTGCTCAGGCAATAGCTTGCAGAATTCACAATTGGTTAAACGAAGGGTGTATTTTAGTCGCCAAAGATCGTCATATAGAACCAAGGGATATTATGATTTTGGTACGGCAGCGAAATGCGCTAGTTGATTACATAATAAGTGAGTTAAAAAAAGTAAATGTACCAGTTATAGGCCGAGATTATTTTAGAATCATGGATTACATAGCTGTGCAAGACTTAATAGCTTTGGCCGAATTTTTACTCCTTCAGGCAAATGATTTGGCTCTTGCAAATGTTTTAAAATCACCGCTATTTAACTTTACTGAGGATGATTTATTCAATATTGCATATGATCGTAAAGAACAGTCGTTGTGGGAAAAACTTCAAGATTATCAGGAGATTATCTCTAATGAATTAAACTATCTGATTAACTTATCTCAGACAGAATCCCCTCTTACACTATTCACGCATATATTGCGTAAAGGCAAGAAGAAATTTGCTGCAAGGCTAGGTCTTGAGTGCTTCGAGGTTCTAGACGAATTTATGAACCTCGTATTGCAATTTGAGCACCCATCTCTTCAAGCATTTGTTCAGTGGATCAAAGAAAATAATCCTGAGATTAAAAATGATATGCAATCAGAACGCAATGCTGTACGAATAATGACAATTCATAAGTCAAAAGGTCTACAAGCTCCAATAGTGTTTTTAGTTGACACAAATACAGTACCAAGAAATAGCGAAAGTATTGTGTTTGATGCAACGGAAGCGCCATTTTGGTGTGGCAAAAATAATAATGCTTATTGTAATCAAGTAAAAAGAGAGAAAAAATTAGAGGATTATAACGAATATTTGCGTTTGCTATACGTGGCACTCACGCGTGCTGAAGATGAGTTATACATTTTAGGCAAAGAGCCAGTGCAAAAGGGCTCTTGGTATGATCTAGTTATTCAATATGGAGAATTATATGAGAAGAAACAAATATACTTACAGCCAATATTTAAAGAAAAAGTTGAAGTACTATGCATGAATGCAAACTACTCTTCTATTTATAAAAAACGTGATTATTTTGACGTTCCAGTCATTTCACCTCCATCAAACCTATCAATGTCATTGCAGCACGTGACGCTGGAACCTGGAGAAAAAAAGCCAGTGTCAAGCACTGGGATGACAGATGAGAATGCTGGAATGACAAAAAGGAGCATTGGGACGACAGACAGCTATGCAAGAGGCTTAATAATTCACAGTATATTGCAATATATGCCCAAGATAGAGAAAGACAGGAGAAAAAATTGGGTTAGGAAATATCTTGATAGCATAAACACTAGTGAAGATAAGGATGAAATTTACAGCAAAATATTAACCTTTAATGAAAAATATGATTACCTGTTCGACTTGGAGGGCAAATCAGAAATTCCACTTAGTGGAACAATTGACGGAAAACCAGTATTAGTGCGGCTAGACAGACTGTGCATAACAGAAGACAAAGCAATCATAATTGACTATAAATCACACCATAACGTTTCTATTTCCTCATCAAATGAAATAAAAAAGCAAATGTTAATCTATAAAACCTTAGTGCAAGAAGTCTACCCAGATAAGCAGGTAGAGTGCGTGGTTATTTGGATGGAAGATTTAACCTTACAATCTTTGATCTAAACTCAAATGTTCGTATAGTAGCTACTTGCATTTGTTGTAAACTCACTTTTACTCTATAGTTATCTTTTTACTACTTTATCTATTTTCTGAACTGATTTTCGTATTAGAAAACATCCAATAAGAAGAATTATAAAAGGAATAAACCATAAAATGTAGGTACTAGATTTTACAGGTGGTACAATGATAATTGAATCTCCATAAGAATTTTTTAACTCTGAAACTATTTGCTCGTTAGTATATCCATCACTGATCTTCTTGCGAATTGTCTTACGCATACCATATGCAACTTGAGACTCAGATTCGGATAATAATTCACCAGAGCATACTGGACACTTTATTACTGCAAATAAGCTACTTGCTCGCTCTTCCATGCTTTCGTCTCTTAGTTTATCATCCAAAGTAAAAGCATTTATGCTTAAATGGAATATCAATGTAAAAAGTAAGCTAATTACTATTCTCATTCTTGGTGAATTGAGTGATAAAATCAGTAGTGGATAATTTTCCAATAAAGCCTGAACCTACATTATTGTCGTACTTTATTGAAAATTGAATGTCGTTATCAGTGATTTTTTCTGATAAGGAAGATATTGATTTTTCCAATTTATCTGCAGTCTTTGAATCATTAGTCACAAACGAAATTAATTCTTTATAATTTGATATGGCTACATTGATTTTATCTTCAAATGAAGATGTAACCAAATTGTAATTACTTACTCCACCATTCGCAGCAATAGAAAAGTTATTACTCTCAATCAAAAATTTTTCTATGTTGAAATTAATCTTAGAAGCTGAAATATGGTTTACAAATTCATAATCTAATTTAGCGTCAACACTAAGGTAATTTTCAGGACTTGCAGTATGTTTATAACGGTAAGTATAAAAATCAAATTCTAGTTTAGTATTTTCATTCAGTTCTTTATCAAAGTGAAATTGAATGTAATTACTTTTATCATTCACTTCAGTTATAACACTTTGCTGATTTTCTAAAACATCACATTTTAATCCATAATCTTCGTAACGAAATGTATCTATATAGTCTATTACAGTGCTATTTCTGTTGAATTTTAATGAAGATAGTAAATCATTTAGTTTAACAACAAAGTGGCTACTCACGTGTGTGTGACACTTTATATTCTTTTTCTCATCACTACGGACAGCAATGTTTACTTTATTGCTTGGTATATAGATATATACTGACTTATCAAATAATCTGTTTTTTATCACTAAAGCTTCAGATGAAACCGTTAATTGCTCATTAGAAAATTTTGGATTCGTTACACGAAAAACTAGGTTAAAAGGAAATCCCTTAAAATCATGTGAAATATCAACTTTTTCGTCATTAATGTAATCAGTTAAAAGACTTTTTACCTTAAATGCAGAAAAATACCAAAAACCACTATACGCTAGAGGAATAAACAAAGATAAAGAGAAGACAATATAGATAAAAATCTTACGCATCGTTTCCTTGTTTATCTAATGATATGTTTCTTGTACCTCTGGGCACGGTTACGCACAAACCGTCAATATCTTTTGTGATTTTTATTTGGCATCCAAGCCTCGATGTCTCTGTTAAATCGAAAGCTAGATCCAGCATGTCATTTTCCTCATCAGATATAGGATTATGTGTTTCTACAACATCATAAAATTTTGGATCAACAATCACATGGCATGTAGAGCAAGCAAGAGAACCTTCACATGCACCTTCAAGCAGATCTGGATCACTTCTATGGGCTAAATTAAGAAGAGTTTCTCCCTCTGCAGCTTCATAACTTTTCTTACTTCCATCAGGTAAAATAAAAGTAATGGATGGCATATTATTTTCCTATTAAAATCTCTACTAATTTCTCTATATTCTACAAATAATAACTATTATTTGCAAACTCTTTGAAATTCCATCGCCTATCTCTTGTAATCTGTATTCCTATTAGGACCTATATTTACTATCATATCTTATATAGTATTTCCTATTGCATTTATAATAAATAACAAGTTCGTAAAGATCATTTGGTAGAGCAAAAAAACTCAAAACCCTTTATGAATTTATATGTTACCAGTATTCCTGAATTATTAATACCAAATCCCTATAATGATACTCTAAAACCATATGTCTGTTAGTACTATGCAAGAAAGCCATCCATGGTTAGCATAATTTCCACAAAGCTACAGAAAGAGTTGTGTTATATTTGTGGTAATTGAGGAGCTACAACCGCATGACGTCTGCCATTAATAACTATTTCACTTATTGCAACTGCTGCAAAAACAAAACAATAATATACTTTTGTTAGTACAGCAATAGGTGAAAGAGAGGCAATGCTGCTTGCTAGCAATATTTGAGAACCATAAGGTAAGATACTTTTTGTGATCGCAGTAAATATTTCTAATAAATACGCACTACGGTGTGGTGCAATGTTATATCTTTGTGCAAGTCTTTTCGCAATATTACTAGTTAATAAAATAGCAACAATATTGCTGGAAACCAAAATAGTAAACATAGATGATATTCCTGCAATCATAAGTTCAGCTTGACTTCTTGTGAGATTCACCTCATCGGTGAATTTATCTATCTTTTTCTGACTGTATTCGTACATTAAGTGGCTTAATCCACTACTGAAAAGAATAAATATCATTACCTCATTCATCTTATTAAAACCCCTACATATATCATGAGAATAATCAATAATAGAATAATCAAAAAAAGCTATTCCTAATATTCCAGCAACAACCATATTAACAGCTAATGTTACCAGTGTGTTTATTTCAAATAAACCTATAATTATTAAAGATATATAAGGGATAATTTTGACTATGGATAAATAATTCAGACTTGAGAGAGAAACAACTTCTGTGCTATTTGAAATCATTACTAGATAAGTAAGTATTATAAGACCTGTAACAGATCCTGTCTTTAGGGTTAGTTTTAGTTTATCCTTTACTGAAGCTCCTTGTGAAGAAGTAGCAGCAATAGTAGTGTCAGATATCATTGAAAGGTTGCTGCCAAACATAGACCCACCTATCACAGCTCCAACGCCCACCGCACAATCAAAAGCTCCATTTTGTGCTAGATTCACAGCTATTGGTGTTATAATTGATGTGCCTATTGCACTTGCAATAAACGCAGAAATTAAAAACATTCCAGGAAGTAATAATTGTGCTGGAAGAAAGCAAATAGTTAAGCTAGCAATAACATTTATACTACCAAGCGATTGAGTAACAGTAGAAAATGCCCCTGCAAGAAGAAAAATCAAACACACGGTAAGAGTAGTTTTATTCCCCATACCTTTTATAAGAGTATCAACGCTATGCTGAATTTTGTTTTTATTGAATATAAAAGCAAAAAATAATGCTGGTAACAAGCAAACTAACGGTGAAATTTGATGAAGAGGATTGTCAAACCCGATAAAAGAAAAATAAATACCACTACCAAGATATAAAGTTAAAAAAATAATGAGAGGGAGAAATGCAAACACTTGTCGTAATTAAATAAATTGAAAATATACTAGAATAAGCTATTTTAAGCAACTACTAATACAGTGTTTTTTTAATAATTTTGAACATCTTAAGCCATCTACTTTTGAATAAATTCCATTTGCATTTCTTGTATACTATCCTCTATTTGCTTTATTTGTTCTATTAGCCTTTCCTCTAAATCTAAATTGCCGCTCAACCTTGCTTTGATTTTTTCATCTTGTAATACATTTAATTCTTTTAGTAACACTATGTTATTCCATACAATTTCTGCAGATTTTCTCTCATTTAATTGGCTGCTCAGTACATTAGTTTTTTCAAATATAAACTTTATAACACTAGACTCCTGTAGCAGAATTTCTTTATTAAAGTTGCTCTCGCTAGTTACCATATTAATCATGTACTGTTGTAATTTTTTCATCTCCATATGAGTAAATTCAAAATGGGAGAATTGTTCAAAAAATATAGGATGGTTTAAAAGTTCAGGAAACTCTATTACTATACGCAGAATTATGGCTTGATTTTGCTCTGCTTCAATTAGCTCTGGAGATTTATTGTAAAGATACTCACCTTTTGTTGCTTTGCTGTTAAAAATCAGCTTTTTAAAGCTTCTTCTTAATTCACTAACCTTATTATAAAAATAATCTCTATAATACCTTCTAATGCTGATGTTACTGATAGCATTTACATATTCCATAAATTTGTGCTCAAGAATTGAATATTTTTCCGGAGCAAATTTTTCATAATTTTGCAAATTGCTACCAATTATGTGATGCCATAAATATTCAGAGTGCAGTTCTGTTGAGCGGTTAAAAGCGGATAGTACATCTTCCGTCTTATATTCTAGTTCATTGCATATATCGTATGGGTCCTTGTTGCTTGGCAAAGTCACGAACTTCAATGTGTATCCAGGCTCCAGTATCGGCAGAACAAGTTCTGCAATTCGAATAGCAGCATGACATCCAGCACTATCGCCATCCATACAGATAGAAATTTCTTTAGCAAGTTTCCAAAGATTTTTTATCTGCTCTGCAGAAATTGCGGTACCAAGCGGAGCAACTGTATTGCTAATTCCCGCTTGATGTAGTGCTATTACATCCATATATCCTTCAACAACAAATAGATGCTGTTTTTTGCGTATTTCACTCAAAGCAAAGTTTAATCCATATAAATTTTCTCTTTTCTTAAAGAGCTGACTCTCTGGGCTATTTAAATATTTTGGTTGTTGATCAGAACTCAACGCACGTCCACCAAAGCCAATAACTTTTCCTGCAATGTTCTGTATAGGGAACATGAGTCGATCATAGAAATAATCACGAGAATTTCTATTTATCAACCCAACATTAGCCAAAATTTTGTCTTCAATACCTGAAGAGTTCAAATATTCTCTCAAACCAGAGCTTGGTGCATAACCTATTCTAAATTTATCTATGATTTTGAGTGAAATCTTGCGTTGCTTTAAATAATCTACAACTCCCTGATTTTTTTGTGTAAACCAATTTGCAGCTAAATTCAGTGCTGAAAACAGTTTGTCATTTTCTTTAGCAAAGCTGAGGTTTTTGGGTAACTCAACACCTGCAACAGATGCCAATTTTTCCAACGCTTCCTTAAAACTTAAGCCCTCAGTTTGTGAAATAAATTCAAACGCATCACCATGAGCTGAGCAACCGAAACAGTAATATAAGCCCTTAACATTGCTGACCGAAAAAGATGGAGTTTTTTCGTTATGAAATGGGCAGAGTCCAACAAAACTATCTCCTCTTTTTATTAACCTAACTTTTTTTCCTACTATGTCGGACAACAATAATTTTGACTTTATAATATCTATATGATCCATTTTACCGAATTAGTAGTGGTAGGATAAAAATTATATAGAATTTATGCATATCTGACTCGAAATTTATTCAGAAAGATCAGGAGAGCTTGACAAAAAGCTTAAAATAAATTACTCATATAAATATCCTTAAGTTGCAATTTCTTATATGTCAGATGTAATATCGATTGCCTCGGACCATGCCGGTTATGAATTGAAATCGGAGATAAAACCTTACCTGGAAACCCTGGGTTATGCAGTGATAGATCGTGGCTGCACTGCTAAGCAAAAAAGTGTAGATTACCCAGACTATGCTGTCAAAATTGTGGAAGATATAACAAACAAAAAAGCAAATCATGGGATATTAATTTGCGGTACAGGTTTGGGCATGAGTACCGTAGCAAATCGTTTTGAAGGAATCTACGCTGCTTTATGTAATAGTGTTGAGATCGCAAAATTAGCTCGCGAGCATGGTAACGCAAATATACTGTGTCTCGGTGCAGGGTTTACTGCGAGTGGATTAGCAAAAGACATAGTCAAACAATTCCTCGAAACAGAATTTTCAAAAGAAAGTAGACATAAAGAACGCCTTGATAAACTTAGCAATATTAGCAAGAAAAAAAACACAAAAACTTACAACGAAGATGAAATATCAAAATTCGCTAAAATAGCAGGTGAATGGTGGAATGAAAATGGTAAATTCAAGCCGTTACACATGATGAATCCTGTAAGAGTATCATACATTGTTGAGAAAATAAAAGAGTTAAAAAAATGTGATTTAAAAGAACTATCATTACTTGATGTTGGGTGTGGTGGAGGCATTTTGTCAGAGTCAATGGCGCGTGTTGGTATTAGCGTTGAGGGAATAGATGTATGTGAGGAAAACATAAAAGTAGCACAGTCACACGCGAAGAAAGTAGGATTAAATATAGAATACACACACACTAGCATTGAAGAGCTAAGCAATGACAAGAAGTACGACGTGGTTTTGTTGATGGAAGTGGTTGAACATGTCGATAATTTAGAGTTTTTCATGAAAAAAGCAATAGAGCTGTTGAAACCAGAAGGGCTAATTTTTATATCGACAATAAATAGAACTATTAAATCCTTCTGTCTTGCAATAGTCGGCGCAGAGTACATATTAAACTGGCTGCCTAAGGGTACTCATAATTGGAATAAATTTCTTAAGCCATCAGAAGTTGCAAATTACCTAAGAGAAAACAATGTAACACTACAAGATATGGCTGGTATGGAGTACAATGTAATAAAGCGTGAATGGAACTTGACCAAAGGTGTGGATGTTAACTATATACTTTGTGGAAACGTTATAATTTAAAATAATTTTGATTTCATTCAAGCACTAAGGATGGAAGAAAGTGATGCAAATATTTTAGGCAGTTTTACTTTACTTATCAGCTAATTTACCATATGTATGTCTATAGGGTATCACTATATTAGAATATGTTACAACTACTAACCTTACTTGCTGTTATCACTTCAGTTATATTTTTTGGTCATCTAGTTCCAATGGAAGTGAAAGCCTTCTTGTATTCAATAAGCCTTAGTATAAAAGAGATCTTACTATTTATAATGCCTTTTATTGTTTTTGCATTAATCTTTAGCAGTGTCAACAATCTTAAGCAGTCGGCTATAAAGTTTATATTATTACTTATTATAACAATTTTTTTATCGAACCTTGCTTCAAGTTTGATAGCTTATTCTGCTTGGCATTTTATCATACAAAACACTTATTCAATACAAGATATAATGTATGAAGAAACAATTGTTCCTTTATGGTCGTTTAGGTTGCCTGCGTTGCTTTCTAATTTTTATGCCCTTGCCTGTGGATTTATGTCTAGCATAGTAGTGTCCACAGTTTTACCCAAGAAAAGCAGAGAGCTTTCAAGCAAAATGTTAGATTTAACTCTCTTTATTTTGAAGACGTTTTTGACGCCAATTATTCCAATGTTTGTACTTGGACTTACTTTAAAAATGCAACATGATCAGGTTTTATCTATAATATTTAAGGATTACTCAATAATTTTCATTATTATAGCATCTGTAACCTACCTTTATGTTTTTCTCTTATATGGAGCAGCAAATTCATTCAAGGTCACAAGCTGGATAGCTAGTATAGGTAATATGATACCAGCATTTATTACTGCAATGAGCACGATGTCTAGTAATATAGCTATGCCGCTTACTCTTGAAGGAAGCAAAAAAAATATAAAGCAACCTGACATAGCATCGTCTGTTGTGCCAATAACTGCTAGCTTTCATTTAGTAGGTGATTGCTTTTTTATTATAATATTATCAATGATAATTACTTCCGGTTATTCATTGTTCACAACAGATTATGTAACTTTTCTTCTCTATTTTTTGTTATTTAAATTTGCTATTGTTGCAGTTCCAGCGGGAGGAATTATGGTAATGCTACCTATTCTTGAGAAATATCTTAAATTCTCTCCAGAGATGCTTTCATTAATCACAACATTGTATATAGTGTTTGATCCAATAATAACTTCAGCAAATGTTATGGGTAACGGTGCATTTACTATGATGTTTACAAAGCTCTATGATAAGCTTAAGTAATGTCCATTCTAGCAATTAATACTGTAGGTGCTGGTAGTTCAATAGCAATAATTGATCACGATGGTAATTGTCTTGTGGAACATAATTCCCCTAGCAATAGTCACGCAGAAACATTTTTTCAAATTTTGAACACTCTGTTCAATAAGCACGATTATAACTACGACAAAATAGACTGCTTATCGGTGGTAGTTGGGCCGGGAAGTTTTACTGGAATTAGAGTTGGTATATCGGCTGCACAAGGTATAAATCTTGCTACAAACAAGCCGTTATATGGGGTTAGTGCGCTGGAGGTTCAAGCATATGCAATATCGCTACTTTGTGCAAATAGCAAAAAAAATATTAAAGCTATAATCGAAGATGATCAAAAGTTTTATACGCAGCTATTTGATTTCAATTTGTTACCGCTATCAAATCCAGCTCTAGTAAGTGAACTCCAGCCTGAAATGGACTGCATTACATATATGGATTGCAGTTTACCAAAGTTGGATGCTAGCCATGCAGGGCTATTAGTCCGTTATAGACTAAAAAATAAACAAAAATTAAATGGAGTTGAGGCTCTATATTTAAATGAGCCTCAGTATATGAAATTGTTGCCTATTGCGTAAACACTATTCATTTGGCCAAGTTTGTACATCTGACTTACTATTTCTTCTGCTACTTCTTTTATACTCATATTTGAATTTTCTACCTCTATAGCATTTTGTGGTACAAATAAATCTTCCTCCCTAAATTTAATACTATTTATATTAGTAACTTTCCTATTTTTTCTTTGCTTTTTTGATATAGTACGCTCTTGTAATATCAATGGATTGCACCTAAGTACTATAGGGAGGATTTTTGTGCTCATTTTTTTACTAAGTTCTACTACTGAGTTATATATTCTTATGTTGTAATCATTATTTTTCATTAATTCATCAACAAATATATAATTTTTTGAGTCAGTAGGATAGGCTTCTATTGCCTGAAACATAACATGTGTAGTGTTATATATTCTATCTCGAGCTTCTTTGGAAGTTTGATTATATTCAAGTCCACTTACAATTACTGCATTTATCATACTAGATAATACTATTGCTGTAGAAAGTTTACCACTTCCTGGAAGACCAGTGATATATATGAAAAATTTTGTTAGCTGTTTTTTTATGTCAATATTTACCATATCATTTTTAATATTAAAACCTACACTTATAATAACATAAAAACAAGGCTTTAAAACATATGAAATATTACATAAAAAGTCGTTTTTATAGTTAAAATATTATGTAATCTAGAAATATAAACTCTAATCACCTAAGGCAAGCAAAAGTGCTTATACCAATTCCCACTATGCAAAGAACAGATAGACAATAATGGGAAAGAAGTGATAATAAAGTAGATAAAATAGAGAGGTATAAATGGCATTAAGGTCAAAACTATTAGACGAAAAAGTTGTAAATTTGGCGAAAGAAATGTTAAAAAAGGTCAGAAATAACGCATATGTTTCAAAAAAGTTACAAGCGGTGATAGCAGGAAAAGAAAGTAGTATAAGCGCTGTGGCAAGAATATGTAAAATTTCAAGGACTGCTTTGACTGAATGGATAAAGCATCTAAAATTTGGTAGAGTAGAAAGATTATTTGCCCCGTCTCAGCGGCGAAGAAAAAGCAAATTAAAGAAAAATCAACGTGAGCAAATTGAAATATGGGTAGAAAGAAATCCAAATATTACTATTAAGGAAGTGCAGATAAAAATCTCAGAGGAATTTGGCCTAAACATTAGCAAATCAACAGTGCACCGTGAGATACAAAGGATGAAATTTTCTTATATAACACCGAGGCCAATGCACCATAAACAAGATAAAAACAAGCAAGAAGAGTTTAAAAAATACTTCAATAAAATAGTCAATTCCCACCCTGAAAAAGAGGTGTTTTTTTGATGAATCACGATTTGGAACTCATTCAAAAATCGGACACGGATGGTTTAAAAAAGGGGTCAGAACGCAGGTTAAAATGAAAATTGGTAGACAAAATTTCTATATCTACAGTGCGGTAAATCCAAGAAGTGGTAAGAAAATCAGCCTACTTGCTCCATATGTAAACACTGATTGTATGAATATATTTCTGGAGCAGATGTCGAAAGATTTAGGCACGAAAAAAGCCTTTCTTGTAATGGATTGTGCAAGTTGGCATAGATCAAAAAGTTTGAAATTTCAGGAAAACATTACCATTATATACTTGCCTCCTTATTCACCGGAACTGAATCCTGTTGAGAGGTTGTGGCAATATATCAAATACAATACTTTACGTAACAGAGTCTACGATACCATAGGCTTACTTGCAGATGTTCTGTGTAATTTTATTGTCAGTATTTCCAGCACTACTATTAAACGAGTTTGTAATGTTTCTTATTTGTTCTATTAGTAATGGAATTTGGTATTAGTATTTCAACGTAGGTTCACCTTTTAGTTTGTAATAAACTTTTTTTCACGTATAAATCTTTAGAAAATTTTAGTCAAGAGCTATGTTATTAACAAATAGTGAGTTGAAAAGAGACCTAGTTAACGCCTATCAGATTTTATCTTATCTTAAATTAGATGATCATACGTATACTCATCTCTCTGTACGTTCTGAAGATAAAAAGTCATTTTATGTTTATCCGTTTGGTATACGTTTTGATGAAGTAGATGAAAGTTCATTGATGAAAGTATCGTTTGATGGGAATATAATTGAAGGCAAAGAATATCAATATAATAAAACTGGCTATGTAATCCATGGCTTCATTTATCAAGCAAGGAAAGATATTCAAGCAATTTTTCATCTACATACACCTTCTATTGTAGCAGTTTCTTCTCTCAAGGATGGATTACTCCCAATAAGTCAGTGGGCGCTGCACTTTTATAATAAGGTATCTTACCATGATTATAATTCCCTGGCACTTGATGATATAGAAGGAAAAAGATTAATAGCTGATTTGAAAGAAAATTTTGTGATGTTAATGCGCAATCATGGATCTATAACATGTGGTCAGACTATACAAGAAGCAATGTTTTATACGTATCACTTAGAACAAGCTTGTAAAACTCAATGCTTGACGCTAGCAATGAACAGAGAGTTGTCAATTCCAAGTGAAGAAATTTGCTCAAAAGCTGTAAAGGATCTTCTGTCTTTCGAAAGCAATCTTGGTGAGAGAGATTGGCACGCATGGGTTAGGTTGATTAAAGGTAAGTTATAAAAGTTTCTGACTCTTCGATAGATATTAGATTTCTTGCATAACCAGCTAGTCTGAAATCCAATAATGGTTTCACACGCTGTAACTCTTCAATTTATGCAAGAAGTCTAATGTCTCCATCTCTACTTAAGTTAACACCCTTAACTAAGCAGATACAAGAAATAACTAGTAAGTTTTTTCAATCCTGCTCCACAGCAAATTTTAATGCTATGTGAGTAGTTATAGTGCTGTTAACAATTAAAATGACAAAAACTAAGATGGTGATTAGTAGTGTATAAATATTCAAGGATAAATTTTCAAATTGAGTTAGCAATTTGAAATATACAAAAGTTGGCATTATCATTGGCAAAACAAGAATTTGCGACACTCCTGATGCTAAGTTATTTCGACCAATCATCAATGCATTTCCAGTAGCTGAAATATTAATGATTATCAGCGTATTAAATAATAAAGACACTCCAACTGCTATTGAATGTTCAATATTATTGCCTAGAATTGCAAAGCTGAACATGAAAGAAATCACTGAAATCGGTAACCCAAATAATAACCAGTGAGCGAAGATTTTATAAGCAACTATCAGCCTAGAAGAGAGTGGCTGTACAAAGATTTGCTCTAATATTCCATCATGATAATCAGATGTAAATAAATTATTTGTAGAGATCTGCAAAACAAATGTAGCACATATCCATGTTAATGTTAATATGACTTCTTGTTTACTGTTGTTTTCAAGTGTATATGAAGATAAACTTAACATTATAATAAAAATACATACTACATAAGTAAGATTATTATCATTTATTACTAATTTTTTTACCGAACTAATCATACCAGGATTTTAAATGTTTATTATAAATTATAGTGTTTACTTTGAGGGTAGTATAATTTTTTTTGTTTATAAGTTATATAAGTTTTAATATATTTTATTGATAATGCTATGGAAAAATTAATAAAAATAAAGTTACCGGAAGATTACGTTCCTTCAGAAAATGAAGAATATATGAACGTAAAACAACTGGAATACTTTAGCTTAAAGTTACAATCAATACTCTCTGAACTGGAGAAACAAGATCTAGAAGATAGTAGTATTTATTCTGATAGTGAAAATGGAGAATTAATTAAGCGCCGAAAAGATAGAAAAGAAAAAATTAAGGAGGCGTTGGAAAAAATAAAATTAGGCATTTATGGTTACTGCGATGGAACGGGAGAAGAAATAGGAGTCGAAAGACTTAAAGCTAATCCGCTTGCTATGTATTGTATTGAAGAACAAGAGAGAATAGAAAAAGAAAAGAACGTGTATAACATTAATGATTAGAACTTGTCCGGGAATTGATAAACGGGAGTGTTAAATAAACTGTGTCAAACCAAGAAATAAAAATATAATTGATATAAAAAAATGGAGGTTTGACATGAGTCAAGTAAACAGAACTACCGGTTTGGTAGACTATAAAGAACTGGAAGCAAATATTCTATCATCGATAAGAGAAGGAAGGCCGCTGACGGGAAGAGATGGAGCATTAACACCGTTTATAAAAAGGTTGCTAGAGGCAAGTCTGGAAGGTGAAATAGAAAGCCACATGTCAGCTAAAAGTGAAGAAAATAACCGAAGAAATGGGAGAAACGCAAAAACTTTACGCACGAGTGGAGGCTCATTTGAGTTGTTAACACCTAGAGACAGGGAAGGAAGCTTTGAACCCCAAATAGTTAGAAAAAGACAAACAAGCCTACATCCAGAACTTGAAGCAAAGGTCTTAAGCACATTTGCCAGTGGCATGGGATACAGAGATATAGCGTCACATATTGAGGAAATTTACGATCACAAAATATCGGCGGCAGAGATATCAAGTATTACTGACAAACTGCTACCAGTAATCAACGAATGGCGTAGTCGTCCGCTGCAGTCTGTATATCCGATAGTTTTCATGGACGGAATATTTTTTAAAGTCAAGGAGGACGGGCATTGTGTAAGTAAATGTATGTATAATATATTAGGTATAGATCAAAATGGCAGAAAAGAAGTATTAGGTTTTTATTTAGCTGAAAGTGAAGGAGCTAACTTCTGGTTGGGAGTACTAAATGATCTCAAAGAGAGAGGAGTGGAAGATATTCTAATTGCATGTGTAGATGGGCTAAAAAGCTTTCCTGCAGCAATAAACGGTGTGTTCCCTAATGCAGAAGTGCAGATGTGTATAGTGCATCAGATACGTAACTCACTGAAGTATGTAGCTAGTAAAGATGCAAAGAGTTTTTTGAGTGATTTAAAGAAGGTATATCAAGCTTCAAGTAAGGAAATTGCCGAGAATTATCTGTTGGAATTAGATGAAAAATGGGGCACAAAGTACCCTATGGTTATAAAATCTTGGCAGAATAATTGGGAAAACCTATCTGGTTATTTTAAGTATTCCGATCCAGTTAGGAGGATAATCTATACTACTAATCCCATAGAGGGGCTACATAGGCAAATTAGGAAATTCACCAAAACCAAGGGCTCATTTACCAACACAAACGCCTTGTACAAACAGGTATATTGTGCTATAAAAAAAGTAGAGCAAAAATGGGTAATGGCTTTGCCTAATTGGGCATTAACTATATCTCAGCTCGATATTTTCTTTCCCAACAGATTGAAAATTCAGTTGAGCTAAAAATGTGGTTTGACACAGTTTATTTAACACTCCCTAATTGATCTTCAAAAATCCTATTCAAAGGTCCTTATATAAGCGAGAAATATCTCACTGATTCTAGGAGCTTCTATTTTCTTTACATCATACCTCCATGTATCCCTCTTTAATTAAGAGATTGACTAGCTCCTTGAATTTGTTCAGTGCTTGGACACTTAAGGTTACTATTTATATCTTGATTATTAATCATCTTTACAAGTGTCTTTACTTTCAGCGTAGTAATATGCTTTTCTTTCACATCTTCAAAATCCACTAAATTAATTAGATTCATTTCCGTTTCCCATAGAAAATTGTTATAATCATTTCTATGAAACATAAAAAAGTTTTCTATACCAGCAAATGACATTTTTTGAAAATCTTCTTTATAATCTTTTGATAAAACATCAATCAATGGTCTATGATTATGAAGGAAAATTTCTTTTTTCACTTCATTAACCTTATTAATTAAAATATAAGCATATTCTGGATAATGCTTTTTCAAACCTTCTTGGTTATTCAATCTACTGCGTACACTTTCACTTTCCTCAAAAATACCGACCAACTTTTCTATATCACTTTCTTTCAAAAAGTCATGTAGCAACTTATTTTCTTTTTCAATCTCTTGAACTTCTCTTCTGCAGTTTCTACAATGTTGCAAATAATTACTGCGTCGATCGTACGAAGTACCTAGAAATATCTCCTTTCCTTCTACGAGTAATGGATTAACATACAAACCAGCAGCTTCTAGTTTTGCTATGTAATGTACTATTATTTCATATGGTTCATTATTTCCTATAAAAACCAGTCTAGTAATATCTGCTCCTTTTTCTATTAAAAGTTTTACTACATCTACATGACTATTTTCAGCAGCAAAATGTAAAGGAGTCCTTCCATCTTGACCTGCTGCATTAACATCTGCTCCTTTTTCTATTAAAAGTTTTACTATATCTACATGACTATTTTCAGCAGCAAAATGTAAAGGAGTCTTTCCATCTTGATCTGCTGCATTAACATTAATTCCCTTTGCTTTTAATAGAGTATTTACTATTTCTACACAACCATCTTTAGTAGCCAAATGTAAAGGAGTCCATCCATAAAGAACCCCTCCATAAAGAGTCCATCTATGAAGAATCCATATATCTCTACCTGCTGCATTAACATTAGCCCCTTTTTCTATTAAAAGTTTTACTATATCTACATGACTATTTTCAGCAGCAAAATGTAAAGGAGTCCATCCATCTCTATTTTCTGCATTAATACCGGCTCCTACTTTTATTAGAAGTCTTACTACATCTTTATGATCATTTTCAGCAGCAAAATGTAAAGGAGTCTTTCCATCTTGATCTGCTGCATTAACATCCGCCCCTTTTTTTATTAAAAGTTTTACTATATCTCTATGACCATTTTCAACAGTAAAATGTAAAGGAGTCCTTCCATCTTGATCTGCTGCATTAACATCTGCTCCTTTTTCTATTAAAAGTTTTACTACATCTACACGACTATTTTCAGCAGCAAAATGTAAAGGAATCCTTCCATATTCTTGATCTAATGCATTAACGTCGATTCCCTTTGCTTTTAACAGAGTACTTATTGTCTCTACATGACCATCTTCAGTAGCAAAATGTAAAGGAGTCCTTCCATCTTGACCTGATGTATTAACAGCTGCTCCAGCTTCTATCAAACTGCTAATTTTTTCCACATTTTTTTCTTTAACAGCGGCAAAAATTTGTTCATTCAATTCCTGTTGTTGTGTTTCATTCATAAATTACCTCATAATTTAAAATTTTAACTAATCAATATCTAGCAATCGCAGCAATTTAAAGGCTTCCTTTTTTAGGGCATTTGCATTTCTCACATACTTTTGCTCCTTTTCCATTCTATTGAATCTTTGCTACATTTCTATACTAGTAAAGAGATTTTTAGATTTTATTAACAAGGGCGTGAGAAGAGTTCGTTTTGAGATGGCATAATCTACCAAACGATACATACGAACTTTTTTTTATATCAATTTATTACTTCATTTCTCTGGCTTTTTGAATATTCCCCTAATGAAATTAAATAGCTTACTGTAAAATTAGCTTCCTTTTAAGTTCTTGTTATTCACAGATTCTACAGCAACATTATTAAATGAATATGCGGGAATCTTACTATTTATATTAACAATGCTTTCCGTTCTATCAGCAAGACCTTCAAATTGCATTGACATGTCAGATGGTGGATTCTGACTACCTTGAAGCAATTGTATATTTGATGCATTTTCTTCAGTGCGACCTGGAAGGTCATGGTTTTGTGGTGGTTAAATTCCATCTTCCCAGACATCAGGGATAATGTATATCTCACACTTCAAAGAGTGGCAACCTCTGGGATGCAAGCATGAGATAAAAGCAGGTAACACTAAATCTCGTGGTGAATCCCTGCAAACAGAGTTAGATATGATTACGAGAGAAACCTATGTTTGAATTGTCGTCAAAGCATAATATGCGAAAAGAGATTGAACTACGCATAGACCAAAATGGTACGAAGCAAAAAGGGAACTAAAGATTGAAGACTTTAGTTATTGATGTTCCAAGCTTCCGGCAAATAGTAGGAATCTAAGTTTAACGTGAAACGAAGCCATGGAACAGAGTAACCACATGGAAGCTCTTACTATTCTTTGTTCAAAAGGATAATAAGGTGGCCAACTGAATGCTTCTATGTGGAGGGATTGTTTAAGAAGCCAATGCTCAAAGTAATATTTGGGATATGCAGACGTAAACACTGTAATTTGGAAGGTAAAGTGGTGAATAGTAGTGAATATGTTATGAGCCAACAAAATGTTAGGTATGAATGGAATTTGGCGCAAGCTAAAGAAATCTTCATTTAAGCTACAAAAACGAATTTACCAAGCTTCTAAATGTAATGATATCAAAAAGATGCATAATCTTCAGAGATTATTACTCAAATCAACAAGTGCAAAAACACTCGCTGTTAAGAAAGTAACACAGGACAATAGGGGGAAGAAGACTGCAGGTATTGATGGAAAAGCTAACCTTAATCAAAAAGAAAGATTACAACTATCAATTATAGTCTTAAGTCCTTGTTTGCAGGTTGTACAGAGACGCTGCTAAATGAAGATATAGGTGACCTATGAGTTAAGTTAACCGTGCTTTTATCTTCAAATTGCAATGCTTCACTTATATTTTCTAATTTTCTTTTTTTAGTAGTGTATTCATCAAATGCTTTTAGGTGTCTTTCATGTGATTGCATTTTTAAGTATGGAGCTGAGTACACAATAGATTGAGGTTGATAGCAACAAATACTACTTGGGTAATAATTGGTAGTATAATGGTACAAATCATCGTTGAGTTCAAGTTTCACATTAGCTCCTTGTTCTAAAGAAAAAAGGCACCTAGCGCTGTCGTAGCAATGAAACTTAACATCGTAGTTCTGAGGAATATTATTACTAATATCCTCTAGATTCGTATTAACGTTATTCATTACAAGGTAGCGAACAGTCCTTGAGTGACCATATATATCAGCAAGGTGCAAAGGAGTCATATGATCTTCATTCTGTAAATTTATATCAGCTCCATGCTCTACAAGGTAGCGAACAATTCCTAGGTAACCATACATAGCAGCAAAATGCAAAGGAGTCATACCATTCTTATCCTTTAGATTTATACCAGCTCCATGACCTACAAGGTAGCGAACAATTCCTAGGTAACCATATATAGCAGCAAAATGCAAAGGAGTCATAGCATCTTTGTTCGGTACCTCTATTACAGCTTTTTTCTTTATAAGGGATTTAAGCATGCTTAATCTACCATTTTTAGCAGCAAAATGCAAAGGAGTCATACCCTTTTTATCCTGTAAATCTACTGTAGCCCCGTACGCTAGAAGGTACTCAAAAATCTCTAAGGAACTATGTTCAACAGCATAGTGCAAATAACCTTTACCTTCTCCGTCCTTTGAATTTATATAAATCTCTTTTTCCTCTATAAAGTATCTAACGACCTCTAAGCAATTATTTTCAATAGCATAGTATAAAACAGTACTATCAAACTGAAAATACTCGTTATCAATAAAATACCTAACTATTTCTAGTCGATTATGGAGAGCAGCACAGTCTAAAAGGGTAAGGCTCGGGTCATCATTTACCTTAAAATCAGCCCCTTTTCCTATAAAGTATTTAACTAATGCTAAGTGACCATATATAACAGCATATTCTAAAGGAGTAGATCCATCTTTATCACCGACATTAACAATTTTACTTAATTTACTTGGATCTACATTCTCGAATATAAGCTTAATAACTTCTTCATTATCATCTATGGCCAGAAAATGTAAGATATTCATTCCATAATAATCAGATTCAATAAATTCATTAACTAACTTTTTATATTCACTTGCATAATTCCAAATGGATATGATATGGCTTACATTTTTACAGTTATTATTCATCAATGATATCATTATTTTTCTTAAAAATTTTTCTTCTCTTTCTTCTTTTCTTTGCTCTAACCTTATCATTTTTTGTACTTCTTGATGAATTTTTGCTATCCCTTTCTCTAATCCAATCAATGAGAACTGATTAAGTAGATCAAGTGCATCCAAAACCCTTTGTTGATTTTCTTTTGATTCCCCCTTGAAAAAAATTTCTTTTGTATTAATTTGATTAGGATCCAGGTAAGCCATGAATACTAAAATAACATACGCTTGCTGCCCAACATTTTTTTCTTCTTTTATTTTATCAATGTTAACCTTCAAAGCTTTAAAAGATTTTTTATTAACAACTTGTGTCTCCAAAAAATCAGGTTTTGATTGCTGAGCTACTCTATATTCCTCCAGATATTCTCTAATACTAAGCCCTTTTTGTTTAATGCATGATGTTGCTGCTTTCAAATCTAATGGAAAACAATTAAGCTCTTCTATTAACTCTGATATAGATTTACCTTGTGATTCATCTTCCCCTAAGGTTTTTCGAGTAAATTCCTCGGCTTCTCCTTTTTTAAAATTACCCAACTTTATTTCTTCTATATCTTCTATTTCTTTTTTCCAATCCTTGTTAGGAGAAGTAATTAAAACGCAAGGTTTTTCTCTATTAGAAAAAACAGGAAAGCTTGATGGTAAAAAATTTTCAATCTCCTTATAACTACTAGCATCATCGAAAACAAACAAACTTTTTGTGTCTTGAAGATACTCATATACATCCTCGACAATAGATTTAATATTTCTCTCTCTCCTTTGCTCACTTTTTCTAGAAATTCCTAATCTTTCAGCCAACCTACGAAATGAATTTGAAAGCTTGGTATATGATGAGGCATCTATCCACATAATCTTTGCCCAAGTACCCTTACGCCTTTCACTAAACCCATAACCTCTAGCAAGTTCGCTTTTTCCTATTCCAGACTTCCCACTAATTAAGACTACTCGTGACATTTTTACTTCTTGACTACTACTGTGTAACCTTAGGTTCAAATTTTTTACCACCTCTTTTCTTTCAATGAAATTTTCTGGTGTCTTGTCAAAACTATAGGAAAATTGACGCCTATCTTCATCTTGTTTTCTAAGATGTTCTTTTACATCTTCTATATCTTTCCTTTTCACAGGATCTTGTTCATTAATCTCCTTTAATATAAAACGAGCTAATTCTTCTTTTTTTTCATCATTTAAAATATACACATATCTTTCTATGGGTGCTTCACTAGATACATACTTTTGTTTTACCTCCTCCCACTTTCTTAACTCCCATTCAAAGGGAAGCCGATAGCCGTATTTTTCAGCACAGTTATATTCCTCTAGATTATGTTCCTCAGAATTATATTGATAATAATTAACAGCTTCATCTTCTTCTTTTTTCTTTATTCCTACCCATTCATACAATTCTGAGGTTACTAAACTTTCACCACTTTGCTCATCTTTTATTTCATATCCAGGACGCGTAAAATATCCTTTCTTTTTTGATTTAGCTAGAACAACACCTTGTGTTATAAGATCAACAGAAAAGTCTTGTTCCTCAGAAGTTAAAAGGTAATTCATTGTTCTATGTATAGCATCTATTGCTAACTTCTTAACTCTCCTATGATAAAAAGAGGGATCGATATCTATAACCTTTATGAATGGTTCCTCAAACCTGTGAAAAATTTCTAAGCCAGCTTTTACTAAAATCTCTCTCATTTCAGTTTGGTAGCAAGGCATAGTTATTGTAGAAATATTTTTCGCTCCTTTCTTATGCCGTTTTCCTGTAACATAACGATTGATACTCTCATTAACTTTAACACTAAATAATTTTAGTGGACTTGCTGGAATAGTATTATTCAAAACAGAACTAAAGCTAGCTGAAGCTTTGCTTATTTTTTGTATATTTGAATCTGGTTCTGCCTCCTCAAAATATTTAGATAATTTTTCCTCGAATTCTTTAACAAAAGTCTTAACAAAAAAAGTTGCTTTTTTCACTATTTCATCACTTGTAATGCTTATACAGCTAAACATTTCTTCATCATCAGTCGATGTACTACTGCTGCCTATAGATGAAGATCTTGTTACTTTAGGGCTCTCTTGACTTCGTCCGCACTGAAGTTCTCCATTAGATAATCTATCTTCATGATTAAGACCTCCTTTTGCTCCTATTGTTGACTCAGTATCTATATAATCCATTTGATTATCTACTACTCGTTTCCCTATATTTTCTTTACCTAACATAAAGCCCCCTATATTTTAATATTCATATTTGAATTGTTTTGTCATAATCTCTTTTCTGAAGATTTGTTTTGATATATAACCCATTTAATTCTTATGCAGCTGTACCAAACCAATTTGCTGCAAAAACCTTACGGTAATCCTAAGTAACTTTAATTACAGTGCGCTTTTCTTTTGCTTTCTTACTAAACTAGATATATTCTTAAAAAAGCCAAGATTGCTTTCTGAATGATGTACATAATACAGTGCATCTAACGTAACACTCCATGTATTCATTACATTAAACTGCACTGTAGATAAAAAGATCTAGCAAAGCAAGAACTTTTTTTGCATGTTTTAGCATTTTATTTGAGATGCATAGTTTATGTTTTTAAAACCAAAGCTAGTGCTTACAAACACACTTCTGTTTTTTTACTGCAATGTACTCTTTGCATTTCTAAATAAATTAACACTCACTTAATCTCACATGTCATTAAAAATTTAAATAATATAGTCATTTCCAGCAACCAAAACCAAGGGCGGTGAGAAGTGTTTTCTTTGGAATCAATTGGTCTGCCACTCGATACATACGAACTTTTTAATACAGTGATTTTGCTATACGCTAAAACTAGCCATATTAGCATATTTCATCCATATCTACATACGAACTGGTTTGCCTAGCTTTGTTGCAATAATTTCAAGCTTCTATTTTTATAACTTTATTTTTACATGGCTTGTTCTCACAAATATACGATCTTTTTTGTGATTTTCAGAAAAGTAAAGAAGTCAATAAATGAATTTTTTGTGATGCTAAATGAGATAACCTTTTGAAAATATTCAACCAATAAAAAAGCTTGTATCTCCTACCTAGTGCTCCCCCTTGCATACTTGAAAAAACTACTCAAAAAACTTATACACCAGCCCCACTGCCTTTC
>NZ_JAIZNT010000009.1:0-80664 GCF_020405475.1 Wolbachia endosymbiont of Tribolium confusum
AATAGGAGAATTTTTAACAGATTGGTTGCCGTGGATAACGAGCAAAGCAGGAAAAGATAGAGATTGGTCTCCACCAGATATCGGTGAACAGGTTATGATATTTTCTCCTTTTGGTGAACTATCATTAGGAGTGGTATTAGGAGGAATATATCAGGAAAAATACCCTGCACCAGAGAATAAAGAAGAAATAAATAGTGTGAAGTTTCAGGATGGAACAAGATTGTTATATGATAAAGAGAAGCATCATTTAGAGATTGAAGTAGTAGACAAAATAACACTGAAAGCTGGGGAATCGAGCATAGAAATGACAAAAAGTGGAATAAAACTGAAAGGAAGTAGAATAGACCTAAATTAAAAAATACATGGGAAAAGCAGTAGTTTGTATAGGAGATTATTGTAGTGGGATACCAGCTCATGTTTGTATGAGTGGAAGCAGCAATGTTTTTGAAAAGGGAAGATCTGTGTGTCGAAAAGGTGATATTGTAACTCTGGGAGAGACGATAGTACAAGGTTCAAACAGAGTACTTGTGAATGGTATTGGTGTAGCGAGAGCAGGAGATTTAGTATCGTGTGGTTTTTATGTGATGGGTAATAGCAAAAATGTATTTGTAGGGTAAAAAAGATGCGTGGTATGAGTGCTACTAGTGGAAAGGAATTGGAAGGTTTAGACCATCTTAAACAATCAATAATTGATATATTGACCACTCCAGTAAACAGTAGAATAATGAGGAGAAGTTATGGTTCAAGGCTACTTGAATTAGTTGATAAACCGATAAATAGAGATTTAACACTTGAGATATATGCAGCAACAGCAGAAGCTTTGGAAAAATGGGAAAAAAGGTTTAAATTAGAAAAAGTAAAAATTACAGAAGTAAAAGAGGGAAAAGTAACGCTTGACCTGGGAGGATTATACGTGCCAAGTGGGAAAAACATTCGCTTTGATGGGGTTGTGGTATAAAGATGCAGCAGCTAAATATTGTAGAAAAGCCAAATTTCGAGGAAATATTTTCAAGAATGAAAGAAGAGTTAGTCCGTAGAGATGAAACCTTTTCAGCGTTAGTAGAAAGTGACCCAGCGATGAAGGTATTAGAAGTAGCAGCATGGAGGGAATTGTTACTGAGACAAAGAATAAATGAATCAGTAAAGAGCAATTTACTAAAATTTGCGACAGGAGAAGATCTTGATAACTTAGCTGAATTTTATGGAGTAGAGAGAGAAAAAGAAGAAGAGGATGAAAGATTTAGAAAGAGGGTAAAAGCAAAAATAGCAGGTTGGTCAACAGGAGGAAGTAAGGAATATTATAAATATCATGCACTGTCAGCAGATAGTAGAGTAAAAGATGCACTAGTAGAATCACCTATACCAGGAAAAGTACAGATCTCGATTTTATCAACACAAACTGGCATAGCATTAGAAGAGCTACTAGAAATTGTAAAAAAGCAGGTTACTAGAGATGATATAAGGGTTTTAACAGATGCAGTAACAGTGACTGGTTGCAATATTATGGAAATAGATATTCACAGTAGAATGAGCATAAGTCCTATAATATCAGAGGAAGAAATCAAGAAGCAGTTTATTGAGAAGTTTGAATTAGCAAAAAGATTAGGATGGAATGTAACAAGATCTTGGATAATAGCAAACCTATTTGTAGAGGGTGTAGAGAATGTAGAATTAATCGAGCCAAAAGAAGATGTTGTGGTGCTAGGTAATGAGTGTGCTGCTTTAAGAAACTTAGAGATTGAGTTGAATTAATGTTATTGCCACCAAATGCAACAAAACAGGAAAAAGCGCTAGTAGATGCAACGGATTATAAAGTTGATCCAAGTTGCATCAGAGGGTTTAAGTTTAGTCTTAAAGAAGAAACATTGCCGTGGTTGATTGAGGAATATGAATTGGGGGAGATACTACGCTGGGTAAAAGATAAAAGAAGAGCGATAGTAGAAGGAGTAAAGTTTCAAAGACTGAGAGGAACCCCAGAATCACTCAAAATAGCACTAAAATGGGCAAATATAGAAGATATTACAATTATCGAAGAACCACCTGGAAAACATTTTTTTGAGCTGCAAATTGGAATAAAGGATGTGCCAAATGACTTTTTTGTAGATGCAGTTGTAGAATTGGCAAAGCTGTCATTACCAGCAAGATCAAGGCTAATGAGGATTTTCAATGACCACTACAACATTGATAGGTTTATTTTAGATGAAAGCTTTTTTGGAAGTTTGTTATCGGATTACTCGGGGATAAAAATTGAAAAAGATGGACCAGTACTGTCATTCGGTAGAAAGAACACATTTGAGCTAAAAAGCTTAAATCCAAATTTTAAGTTTAGCACTTTTCGGATTCATTATGAGCAAGCATTTAGTAATGACATATATCGGTTGAATGTAGCAGTGCTTGGGGAAACAGAGCCTCACACAAAGGATTACAAAGGCATTTATGAAAGAAGTCATCAGTGGTATAACTTAAAAGCCCTGTATTCTCTAACTCAAAGCTTATTACCGTCGATTAAATTTGCAAAAGCGCAGATTGTACTGTCAGATAGCTGGAAATTAGGAGAAATAAATAGCTGTTTTCCGGTTGGTAGAATAGAAGAAGAAGGAAATAAATTTCTATTGGGAAGCGATAAACTTTCAGGGCAATATTGGAATCTAAAACACAAGCCAATTTTAGAAAGATTTAGCATTACCCATGCTTATAAAGCAGAAAACTATACTGATCAAAAGATTACAAAATACGCTTTAGCAGAGCACAATATTCATTTTGAAAGTGAATTAGATTCAGAGCAAAAAGACTCAATACACGAATTAGAAAAGCACATTTTAGTATTTTACCCGGGAGTACTGAAGTGGCATGAACATCGACATTTGCACAGAAGTTGGAAAGATAGTCGAATAATATCTCTAATAAGTTAAGTACTTATATTTAGATACTCATATATTATATTAATAATAGGTAAAAGTGTATGAAATAAAAAGAAAAAGACTTGCTTTCTCATGCTAAAAAGGACATGACTTGAATAGCAGCAGGTAAATATAAGAAATTTGTCTGGCGCTAGAAAAGCTAATTTTGTGAGGTATGAAATGAGTTTTAGCAAGAGTAAGTTTTTTAAAGAAGTATCAAGTAAGGATATTAATAAAAGAAATGAAGAAGGAGAGACGATATTACACCAAGCAGTAGAAATCTCCAATTACAAAACAGTGAGGTTCTTAATAAAGAAAGGAGCAGAGGTAAATGCAAGAGACAAAAATGGTTATACACCTCTGCACTGTGCAGTATTCGCAAAAAGTTTAGAAAATGTAAAAGTGCTGCTAAGAGAAGGAGCGGAAGTAAATGCTACTCAATATGTCACTGGATGTACGCCACTCCACTCTGCGTGCAAAATAGGAGGAGCAGGAGTTGAAATAATAAAAGAGCTAGTGAAGGCCGGAGCTGAGGTTAATCAACTGAATAAATATGGTGCAACACCAATGTATTACATTTGGGAAAGTGAAAAGTATTGTTCATGGAATAGAGAAGAGAATGAAAAGGCGAGTAAATTTCTGAGAGAACAAGGAGGAATAACAAGAAGTAGAGAACTGACATGCTATGGAATAGAGAGGCTAGTGGGAGAAATAGCAGACATGTTGAATGGGAGCTACATGCCGGAGCTAAAAATAATAGAGATAGGAGAAATAAGGAAGAGAGACAAATCGCTAATAAAGGAAGAATGTAAAAATTTAGCAAGCAAGATAATGAGCCAAGTGAACGAAATGATAGATGAGGTAGCGAAAAGGAAGGTTTAAAAGAGGGATTTAAATTTAAAGAAAAGGTGAGGTGGATTATGTTAAAGCTTGGCAAATTTAATAAATCAGCAAAAGAATTATTAGAGAACTCATATAAAAATATTTATGCAAGAGACGAGAATGGAAGAACAGCTCTGCATTATGCAATAAACGCAAAAACAGTGAGGGTATTAGTTGAAAAAGGAGTGAATGTAAATGCAGCAGATGTAGGAGGATATACAGCACTGCATCTAGCGGTAACGGAGAAACGTCTAGAAACCGTGAGAGAATTGATAAAATCAGGAGGGAATGTAAATGCGGAAGAATATGGAAATAAATGCACACCGCTGCACCTTGCATGCATGATAGGCGAAAAAGAGATAGTGAAAGAATTAGTGAAGGCTGGAGGAGAAATAGAACAAGCGGATAAATTTGGAATGACAGCAATGGATTATGCGAAAAACAGTAAGGAGATCACTGAAATATTGAAGAAAGAAATAGACAGAATTGAAAAGCTATTTATGAAGGGCTAAAAATATGGAGAAAGAAATAGAAAAGAAAGTAATGAATTTAGAGAAAAAACCTTTGGGTGAAATGAGAAAAATATGGAAGAAGGTATATGGGGAAGAGGCGCCTAGATACTCAAAGAAATATCTGATACCAAGATTAGCTTATAGAATGCAGGAAAAAGCATATGGAGAAATGTCAAGAAAAGGAGCAAAAAGACTAGAGTATCTGGCAGATCGGCTGGAGAAGGGAAAAAGAATAAGTAGTGATAAACTGCCAGTAGAGGGAACAGAGCTAATATTAGAGAGAGGGGAAGAGACGCATGCGGTAATGGTAACAGATAAGGGTTTAATCTACAGAGAAGAATTTTTCACATCATTATCAGCAGTAGCCGGAAAAATAATGGGAATGAGCTACAATGGGCCGCTTCTATTTGGAATGAGAGATAAGGAGAAAGAATGCTGAAAGAGGTAAGATGTGCGATATATACTAGGAAGTCAAATGAAGATGGTCTAGAACAAAAGTTTAACAGTCTTGATGCGCAGCGAGTAGCATGTGAAAAGTACATAAAGAGCAGAGAGGGTTGGGTAATATTGGCGAAAAGGTACGATGATGGAGGTTTCTCAGGAAAAAACTTAGAAAGACCAGCGATAAAGGAGTTGTTTGAAGATGTAAAAGTCGGAGAAGTGGACTGTGTGGTAGTATATACGCTAGATAGGCTATCAAGGGAAACAAAAGATAGTATAGAAGTGACATCATTTTTTAGAAGGCACCGAGTAAATTTTGTAGCAGTAACACAAATATTTGACAATAATACGCCAATGGGAAAGTTTGTACAAACAGTGTTATCAGGAGCAGCACAGCTAGAAAGAGAAATGATAGTAGAGAGAGTAAAAAATAAAATAGTAACATCAAAAGAGCAAGGAATATGGATGGGTGGAACTGTACCGCTGGGATATGATGTAAAAGATAAAGAATTAATAATAAATGAGAAAGAAGCAAAGACAGTGAAGCATATATTTGAAAGATATTTGGAGCTAAAATCAATGGCAGAACTGGCAAGGGAGCTAAATAGTCAAGGGTACCGTACGAAAGGAAAATCAGATATCTTTAAAAAAGCGACAGTAAGGAGAATAGTAACAAATCCAATATATGTGGGAAAAATCAAACATTATGAGAAAGAGTATGAGGGAAAACATGAAGCGATAATAGAAGAGGAAAAGTGGCAAAAAGCACAGGAATTAATAAAGGATCAACCATATAGAAAAGCAAAATATGAGGAAGCGCTGCTAAAGGGAATAATTAAGTGCAAGAGCTGTGATGTAAATATGACACTAACGTATGCGAAAAAAGAAAATAAAAGGTATCGATACTACGTATGTAATAACCACTTAAGAGGGAAGAATTGTGAATCAGTAAATAGAACAATAGTAGCAGGAGAGGTAGAAAAAGAAGTGATGAGGAAGACAGAGCAGCTATATGAAAAATGGGGAAAAAAAGCAGAAGAATGGAAAAATTTAAGTTTTGGAAAGCAGAAAGAAGTAGTGAAAAAGTTAATAAAGGGAGTAATGGTGAGAGAGGATGGAATAGGGGTGAGTTCTGAATCAGAGGAAAAATTTATACCAATGAAGAAGAAAGGAAACAAATGTACAGTAGTAGAGCCAGAGGGGAAAACAAACAATGCGCTACTCAAAGCAGTGGTAAGAGCCCATCTGTGGAAACGGCAACTAGAAGAAGGAAAATATAGAAGTGTGAAAGAGCTAAGTATCAAAATTAATATAGGTACAAGACGTATACAGCAAATTTTAAGATTAAATTATTTAGCTCCGAAAATTAAAGAAGACGTAGTAAATGGGAGACAACCAAGAGGTTTGAAGCTATCTGATTTGAAAGAAATACCGATGTTGTGGAGTGAGCAGGTGAAGAAATTCTATGGTCTTAATTTATAAAAGCAGCAGATGTGCCAAAAAATTTAAAAGTATTGAAAAGAAGCTGCTATGGAGGAATCAAGCTAAACTATTACACATAGAAACTGACACTCAATTGTATAAATATACCAATGAAAGTTATAAGAATCTTAATATATTAAACCTATGTGGAAAACTAGCAAAAAAGCCCAAAATGCTCCAACAGAAACACCAAATACTTCCAAAGCATCGGAATAACTTTTTTAGAAATTATCTTAAGCTATTAACTTAATAGAGTTTTCCCAACAAAAAATACAGAAGGAAGGTAAAAGATCTTCTGCTTGGGCTTTTATTATTAAGCTCTTTCAGGTACTTGTTGGTTAGCTGCTTTTAAACCAGGTTTATCTAACTTATCACTAGGCTTTAATACTGAATATGTAATACCAGCAGCAGCAAGTCCAATTACCAACGCAGCAGATGCAGCTATGCTAGCTATAACTAATATTGGTAACCCAACACCAGCGATACCACATCCAACACCTACTGTCAGTGCAGGGAGTGTTAAATAAACTGTGTCAAACCAAGAAATAAAAATATAATTGATATAAAAAAATGGAGGTTTGACATGAGTCAAGTAAACAGAACTACCGGTTTGGTAGACTATAAAGAACTGGAAGCAAATATTCTATCATCGATAAGAGAAGGAAGGCCGCTGACGGGAAGAGATGGAGCATTAACACCGTTTATAAAAAGGTTGCTAGAGGCAAGTCTGGAAGGTGAAATAGAAAGCCACATGTCAGCTAAAAGTGAAGAAAATAACCGAAGAAATGGGAGAAACGCAAAAACTTTACGCACGAGTGGAGGCTCATTTGAGTTGTTAACACCTAGAGACAGGGAAGGAAGCTTTGAACCCCAAATAGTTAGAAAAAGACAAACAAGCCTACATCCAGAACTTGAAGCAAAGGTCTTAAGCACATTTGCCAGTGGCATGGGATACAGAGATATAGCGTCACATATTGAGGAAATTTACGATCACAAAATATCGGCGGCAGAGATATCAAGTATTACTGACAAACTGCTACCAGTAATCAACGAATGGCGTAGTCGTCCGCTGCAGTCTGTATATCCGATAGTTTTCATGGACGGAATATTTTTTAAAGTCAAGGAGGACGGGCATTGTGTAAGTAAATGTATGTATAATATATTAGGTATAGATCAAAATGGCAGAAAAGAAGTATTAGGTTTTTATTTAGCTGAAAGTGAAGGAGCTAACTTCTGGTTGGGAGTACTAAATGATCTCAAAGAGAGAGGAGTGGAAGATATTCTAATTGCATGTGTAGATGGGCTAAAAAGCTTTCCTGCAGCAATAAACGGTGTGTTCCCTAATGCAGAAGTGCAGATGTGTATAGTGCATCAGATACGTAACTCACTGAAGTATGTAGCTAGTAAAGATGCAAAGAGTTTTTTGAGTGATTTAAAGAAGGTATATCAAGCTTCAAGTAAGGAAATTGCCGAGAATTATCTGTTGGAATTAGATGAAAAATGGGGCACAAAGTACCCTATGGTTATAAAATCTTGGCAGAATAATTGGGAAAACCTATCTGGTTATTTTAAGTATTCCGATCCAGTTAGGAGGATAATCTATACTACTAATCCCATAGAGGGGCTACATAGGCAAATTAGGAAATTCACCAAAACCAAGGGCTCATTTACCAACACAAACGCCTTGTACAAACAGGTATATTGTGCTATAAAAAAAGTAGAGCAAAAATGGGTAATGGCTTTGCCTAATTGGGCATTAACTATATCTCAGCTCGATATTTTCTTTCCCAACAGATTGAAAATTCAGTTGAGCTAAAAATGTGGTTTGACACAGTTTATTTAACACTCCCGTAGATTTCGCTTTGAACGACGCAGTTTAACTGTATCATCTTCACTTGAACTTATAATATCATCTATTAATCTGCTTATTTCTTCATGACTAATTTTATCATTAAGATTTCTTTGCTTTAAAACACTAGACTGTAATAGCTGAAGAATAATGTCTTTTTTAGATGTATTACTTGATTGTTGCTGATTTATGTGCATTCCACCCCCCTTTAAGTATACTAAAAATTACCCACACTATCAAATAAAATGGTCGTAAACAATTCATGTAAATACCAAATATAGCCTTGCTTGTAACACAGATATTTTTAATGTCAACAATTTTTTTTGACAAATTCCACATGGATTAGAAAATTGATTTTATTGCAAGAAATCACGTAGTTTATTTGAAACTAGTATTAAAAGAATCACATCAACCACAGTAGGCATGTAACGTACAGCAAGGAGAGAAATTATCTTGAAGATTTGTGGTATATTGCCACTGTCTTTGCAATTTTATCATGAAGAAATTGCTTGCGTTTGTCAAATATTGCAAATATAAAAATTAGTATTATAGCTGTAAAGGTTAAGTCTGTTAAGGGATCAAACCACCATTTAGAAGTATACTTATCAAGCGAATCAAAAAATATATTCATCGTGAATATAGAATCCAATATCAAAGTAGTAACTTCAAACAAAACACATCTGATTGCTGCTTGCATTAGGGTAATATTTCCAAGTGTATTTGCATCTTTTATGTGAATACTGCATAATAATTGTCCTGGAGTACCGCTAAATCTTCTTATCATGTATACTCCAAATACTATTGGTAGCAAAAAAGATAAGCATGTGTCTAATAGTTCAGCTCTAACAGGGTCAAAAGTCATTTCTGCAAAATAAAAAAAGACTAAAGAAATACCCGTAATAATAAAACGGTCAATAATGTGTGCTACCACGCGCCTAGTTATTCCTACATAGTTTAAATTTAAGTGGTGTTTTTCAGGTTTGTAGTCAATTACTACTGTTTTTGCAATCTTATCATGAAAGAACTGCTTGCGTTGGTCAAATATTGCAAGTAATAGGGCCAATATTGGTAAAACTAAAAGCCATTCAGAAATATAGCTGGGTACCCACAAAAATTCCTTAAAACTACTCCTTATTACTGCTTGCATTAAAGTAGCGTTTTTAATTTTGTTTGTGTCTTTTACACATATACCACATAAAAATTTCCCTGGAGTCCAGCCAAGTTTTGTTATCATTAATACTTCTAATACTATAAACATTAGTGCTCCTAACACTATATCTTGTACTGACATAAAGGTTGTATAGGAAAAAACAGCATCAAATAGATCAGCATTGGACAAATCAGCATAGGGTGATCTGTTTAATGTGAATAAAAGTAATAAACCAAAAATTAGATAAAATATCATTTGGTCAACTACATATGCTGCAGCGCGTTTGGTAAGTTTCGCATAGTTCATTCTAACACCCATTTTTGTATCCAACACTGTTATCTAATGTTATTATGTTAGTGCTTAAATAATAGTAAAATTGCTGCTGGTTGAGAGCATGAGAAATATTTACATTCATATAGAAAACATGGGTTCCTTTAGCATCACAACAAATTGAATTATTTACTTCCTCCAAAAAACATAAAAAGATCGTATATTTGTGAGAACAAGCTGCGTAAAAATAAGGTTATAAAAATAAAAGATTTAAATTGTTGTAACAAAGTTAGGCAGACCAGTTTGTACTTAGATTTAGCAAAAGTGAGCCAATATAGCTGGGTTTAGCGTATAGTAAAATTATTATAAACAAAAGTTTGTATGTATATAAGATAAGTTAAGCCAATTTCAAGGGAGTGTTAAATAAACCATACGCGTCAAGTTAAGAGATTGTGAGCAAATTTAGAGAAGTTAAGGTGGATACCCTAGTTTTTCTGTACTTGTCTTTTAATGAAAACTGCGACCAAGTTATGGTAAGCTTTTTGAGAAAAATATTTAAGCCTTTAATTTTATTATTTAGTGCTAAAAATAACTCTCTAACCCGTCTTTTTAGCTCAATAAATGCCTTTGTTAAGCTAAGCTCCGTATTTTTTTTCAGTTCTGTGCAACCCACTATTCCATGAAATATAAGAATTGCACACAATTTGGCATATAGCTCACATAATACTCTGTATGGCTTTCCTCTCAGCTTATCAAGCCTTATATTACTCTTATATAATTTGAACAATAATTCAATTTGCCATCTTATTCGGTAAACTACTAGTATTTGCTCAGCATTAATCTTACTTTTTGGAACATTAGTTATAAATATCGACCAATTTAGTAACTTTTGGTTCCTTTGAGAAGATATGTGATCTTGCTAACCTATTAGCCTTTCTTCTTCTAGCCATAGCTTGTTCTTCAGTTAGTTTTTTAAATATAATTCTTACTTTAACCCTTGTCTCTTTTCCTAACAATACCTCCTGTTCTAGAAAAGATCGATCTCCCAAATGTTCTAGTAAATCTATTTTTTGACCTGTCTCTATATCATATATGTTAGTATCGGATTTATAACGACTTATGAAATAAGCTCCTATTTCATTGATTTGTTTAAAAGAACTTGGCACAAAATAACCCAAATCAGATATTAGTAAATCGTTGTTCGATATATTGCTTAAATGGCTTCTATAACCCTCTTATTCCTTCAGTTATATTAAGCTGGTCTAATGTCTGGTTTAGGTAGTCAAAAACTAATTGTAACTTTATTCCAGACTTAGTATTGCTTTCATAACCACTGTAGCTGGTACCATAACCTTTATACATGTCTTCCATACTGTTAGGTAAGCTAATGTAGCTGCTGTCTAATAATTTAACACCTCCAAAGTGCTTCAAGATTCTGCAATCAACTTGTAAGGTATTTTTAAGTAACGTTAAAGATTCATTATACATTCTTTTCATAAATTCCACTGCTTCCTTGGTAAATCTAAAGTCCAGACCTTGTTTTGTTATATTTATCGAGTCTTCATTCAATAATTGATACACTGTCTCTATACTACAATTATCAACCCCTATATTACCCAAAACGATGGCTTTTATGAACGACGAGCCTTTTAGCTTCCTCTTTCTTTTTATGAACCCTGTTGTAGCTGAGATTTTATCTGCTTTTTCATTAAAAAATTCTTTGAGCTTTTTTGAGATGCAAACTATTCTTTTCATTGTATAAGTTCTCCGTTTTCTTTGTTAGATTTAAGAGAACTTATATCTTCTTTTTCTCTTCCTTACACTAAGTTTATTACCACAGTTCCTTAACTTGACGCGTATGGTTTATTTAACACTCCCAATTTAAGACTTCTCTAAAAAATTAACTCAATGTCCACTTTACTTTTACGTGGATTGATATTCTCAATAACCTTCTCTAGAGCTAAATTATATAATTTTGACAAAGGTTCCTCGCATTCAGTGTGCGTTTTGAAATTAGGGAGTGATATAAATTGCTTTATATCCATGTCCAGCTCTTGAGGAAGATCTTTAACGTCTATGCCAATCCCTGGGAAAGGATATTGAATGTTTATGCTCAGCTTTTCGGGAATATATTTAATTATATTTTCGTGGATGAGCTCCTTATCATTCAAGTAATCGATACTAATGTTTTGAGCTTCACCAGCTCTATGCAGAGCTATGGCAAACCTCAAAGTTGACTTTGCGTGAGGGATAGAATCTTTAAATATATTCACAAGATCAACACCACGAATATTGAAAATTATTTCCTTTAGCTTTTGATAATTGACAAGCTCAATGTACTTAGAAGCATTTTCATTTTTTAGTAGTTTTATAGCATTTTCTAAACTATACCTCCTAAGTATGAGGTCAGATTTTTTAGGACCAATATTCTTGATTTTACCGAACAAACTCCGATTTTCTAGTAGTTCTATAATATTTTTACTACTAAACTTATCATTCTCAAATATGTATTTAAGCAGTTTTTCATCAATCCACTTGATGTTCTCAACAGTATCTTTATTTTTTAGTAATTTTATAATACCTTCATCGTCTTCTTTAAACTTATAATTATCAAGTATAATTTTATATTTTTCAGGAGGAATCGAACTAATGCGTTTAGCAAGCTCCAGATTTTTTACTAACCTTATAATATTTTCACTACTAAGCTTATCATTCTCAAATATGTATTTAAACAATTCTTCTTCAATAAGATTGATTTGACGTGATAAATCCTGATCTTCTAGTACTTCCATAATATGATTAAGGCTAAGCTTCTTAAATATAAGTTTAAATCTTTCAAAATTAATCAATTTTATGCAACTAGTAGTATTTTGATTTTTTATTAATCTTTCAATATTGATATAATTCGACTTGTCACTACTAAGTATGATTTTAGATTTTTCAAGAGAAATCGAATTGATTAGTTTAGCAACCTTGGAATTTCTTAGATAACTAAACTTATCATTCTCAAGTATGTATTCAAACAGTTCTTCATCTGTAATCAATTTAATGTTTGCAGCAATATTTTTACCTGTTAGTAATCTTATAATACTGGTATCATGAAGCTTATCACTACTAAATATGAGTTCAAATCTTTTATGACTAATACAATTGATATTCTCATTAACATTTTTATTGTTTAGTAGTTTTATAATATTTTCAGTACTAAACCTACTAAGTATGAGTTTAAATCTTCCAAAATAAATCAAATTGATGTTCTTACCAATCTCTCTATTTATTAATAACCTTGTAATACTGCTACCGTCAAACTTATCATTACTAAGTATGAGTTTAAATCTCTCAAAACAAATCAAATTGATGTTCTCACCAATCTCTCTATTTATTAATAAGCTTTTAATACTATTAGGCCCCTTAATACTAAATATGAGTTTTAATTTGTCAAGATTAATATAAGTCATGTTGTGAGTAAAAAAATCAATAACATTAGGTTTCCCTGCAACACTGATTTCTGTAGCATCTCCTTGACCTTTCATCAGTGTATCAATATCTTCAAAAGCAAACTTTTTAATTAGGAGTTTTGATCTTTCAGAATCAAAAAAACTTAAGTATTTAGAAATTTTATAGCTAGAGATAGACTTATCAAGCACGTATTTCAAATCTTTATCTTCACAATTAATGATATTATCAACAATTTCCTGATTTTTTAGTAGTTCTATAATCTTTTCAGAACTAAACCTCTTAAGCATGTGTTGCAATTTTTCATCATCAATAAAAAATTGGCGCACGATAAGTCTATAAACTTCTAGTCGTGTTAAATCGCTAGAAGCAATCTCTTTACAGAGTCCTAATCTTTTATCATCCTGATTTTCTGATGATGTTTCCATTTCCTCGCAATCATTTTGATCTTCTGATTTGTTATTATCAACTTCAGCAGACGGGATACTCATAGCAGCATTTTGATTTTCTGATGATGTTTCCATTTCCTCGCAATCATTTTGATCTTCTGATTTGTTATTATCAACTTCAGCAGACGGGATACTCATAGCAGCATTTTGATTTTCTGATGATGTTTCCATTTCCTCGCAATCATTTTGATCTTCTGATTTGTTATTATCAACTTCAGCAGATGGGATACTCATAGCAGCATTTTGATTTTCTGATGATGTTTCCATTTCCTCGCTATCACTAGCGTAATCATCACTTTCCTCATAATCAGAAAAATCGACATCCTCCTCGCTATCACTACTTTCAAGTTTATCGTTACTCTCGTGAGCCTTTCTAGATCTTAGTAGTTCTAAGAGACTGCGTTCAGAATCATTTCCATCTAATATGGCTACAATTATTTCTTTTAAGTCCTCTGGGATGTTACCTATGATGTTAACAACAATCTCCTTATCTGATAGTAATCTTTCAATACCTTTGTAACTAAACTTATCATTATATTTGCATATAGTTTTAAGCATATCGTGATTAATCGAATTGAGTCCATCAACAACTCTCTGATTTGATAGTAATTCTATACTGTGATCCTTATGACTGTCATATATCAATTGAAAGTTTGCGTTATTTTTTATTAGTGCTTCTACTAGAAAATCTGCCATCTTATTATGGCCCAATTTATTAGCTATATACAATAGAGATTGCTTCTCGTCTGTGGTCGATGATACATAAAATAGATAATTTACATTAAAGTCTTTTTCTTCCCATTCTTGGTATATATCAAGATCAACAACCTGTAATTTCTCCTTTATTTTTTCAATTATATTATTCTTATCTAAATTTTCTACATTACCTACTTCATCGAATATTTTTTTCCACTTATCAAAATCCATAATCTTATTTGAATTCACTTAATGCTTTAATTATAATTACTTAGAAAAAAATATTCAAGATTTTTCATTAAGTTTGAATACAGGCAGTTGGTTGCTGTAACTTAATTAATATAGAAATATACTAAAAATTAGCGTCATAAAAATCTTGAATGTTTACTTTCCCCAAAATCGCAAAAAAGTACCTACCTTTGTGAGAACTTGTTGGTTAAAAATAGGGTTGTGAAAAGAAAAGCTTGAAATCTCTGCAACAAAATTAGGCAAACCAGTTCATACATAGACTTAGCAAAAGTAAGCCAATATAGCTGATTTTAGCGTATATTAAAATTATTATAAAAAAAAGTTCGTATGTATCGTTTGGTAGGGCAAGCAATAGACAGACATGCTGATCGAGCGTTGGCACAGGCTGAAAATTACGTTACAAGATGTCCCGTTTCTTCCATATCCATACACACCTCGTCGGAGGATGCTGTTTGTGTAGGGTTAAATTTTGATTTAGACAACAACGAACGTTTGCAGCTTAGCACTCAAAACTTTTTGGAAAGAGAATCTTCTTTAATGGAAAGGCTATTTAATGGGTCTGTGGCCAGAATTCAAGAGAGCGTTAGAGACTATTTACTATATCCAGCCTTCGGTGTACCTGCTGTACCTGGTGTTAGAAATAGGGGTGGTGTTAGTGCTAGAGATAGGAGAATATTCCTCTACACAACTGGGTTTACCTTTGGAAATACCGCATTTGCAAAAAAAAGGATTATGTTAACAAGAGGAAATTGGGTAGATGTAACCAAACACTTATTCCACTATCATGATGACGATGAAATGCTAGATCCGCAAGGAGGGATCACACAGGTAAATGTCGGAGATCGTGCCTTAACTATGGTTTTATATGCATCATTAGGAAGAGAGAAAAGAGTTATTGTACTTAATGTACGTCATATGTTAGCAACTCACCAGTTTCCAGAGCAAGGTCTAGATCTATCACATTGGCCAGACACTAGAGTGTATGAAGTAGTATGTGAATTGGATCCGGCAAGAAGAGCTGAGGATGATCTTGGTTTAACTGTTGGTGTAACACCATTTCACTCACCTGCCCTCTATTTACAAAGTAAAGTAGGTGGATCTTTTCTAGGTGAATTTTCACAGATAGGTGGTGTCAGTAACGTGCACAGCATTGCAGATATAATGATGAATACTGGTTGGCAAGTACAAAATCGTCATGCACAAATGTTTCAAGCAATTTCTAATGTGCTATTTCCGTTAAGGTGGATAGTAAATAGGGATAACGCTAGAGAGGCTGGATTTCATTCCATACTGCATGGATTATTTTACGCTTGTGATAATCCAGCTAGGGTAATTATTGAATTTCAACTGGGAGGAGGAGAGAGATTAGATCTGGTATTATTACGGTCTCCAGACAGTAGAGATGGTGTTCACCCAATAGGAATAGAGTTGAAGTTTGCTGGTGCTGGTGAATTACAGCGTAAAAAGCGGGAAGCAAATAACCAACTAGATGATTATATGCATTGTAGAGGTTATAAGCGTATTACCGATGGAGACACAGTAGTTTTATCGTATGCCATATGGAATGATCGTGCACAGAGGCCAGATACTCTTATATCAGTTAAGGATGTTCTTCGTATAAAGGACAACTTAGGACACAGTTCTGCAGATGATCTTCCTGGTAGATGAGGATTACTGAGAGTTTATATGTCAAAAATGAACTGCCATTAATTCAGTAACGTATACCATTAAAAACTTGAGCAACACAACCATTTCTAGCAACCGAAACCAGCTAGCTTGAGAAGAGTTTGTTTTGGGATGGCATGGTCTGCCTTGAGTTCAATTATAATAGGAACAGAATCCATCAATCGTTGTACACCACGTACAAGAAAAGTAATATCTGTATATCCACCCCCCACAAATAACTCAAGGTAAATACCAGCTGTATGACGATACCTAAAATTCATCAAAAACCCTGACAAAAAACCATGATAGTCCGACTCCTTGCTATTGAAGTTCAGTTGCTGATTATACCTATTGTAGAGATTAATTATGTACTGCAAAACATCATCAATAGTATCAACAACATCATCTGCATTATTACTTGCCAAGTCTCCTAATAAACCTGACAGAAAACCTTGTTGTATACCAAAGTTCCTGGTGATCTCTTCAAAACCATTGCATGGAGAAGCTGAATTTCCAGTAAATGCATTTCTCTCGCGAATTTTTACACATCTTATTGCTTCCTCCTCTTCATCTTCTCCTTGATTTTCTGCCCACACGAATGTTTTATATTCTTCCCATGCAAATCGTCCTGTCCGTGATATGACACCCTGCTGTAGTAATCTATTTTCTACCCATAACTTCTCTTGTTGACTAAATCTTGAGCCAAAACTATTTTGCCTATCAGCAATAGTGAAACACCTTACAATTCTGAAACCTCTTCTATCTCTGTCATTAGTTAATACAGCAACCTTTAAGTTTCCTTTTCTAGGTTCATTCGGATTGTTGTCAAAATGAAAATAAATTTTTTCATTATCTGCAACATCAGAATCAAACGCAGTAGCAAACATACCAAAAAAGAATGCAGGAAAAAAGCGATCCTTACCCACCGAGTGCAAAAAAGATGGACACTGATCCAAGAAAGATTCAAACCTTTCTACAAACTCTTGGCAATTTCCGTTTAACAAACTTCTAATCAGTCCAATATTTTCACCATTGTTATGCATAAAACACCTCTATTTACTATAACCAGATAAACCGCTAACGCCAGGAGATCCTAACGTAGACTGCGGGTCACCAGAGCCACCAAAGTCACCGCCACCTCTATGAGGAATAGGTAACTTATCTAGCTCAGAAAACAACTCCTCTGCCAGCTTGCCATAATCAACACCACTCTTCATACCAGGTCTACCAACCATTTTTAGGTTGCTAATTAAATAATTTTTAAAATTCACAAAATCCTCCTGTGTACAATACTCTTTTGCAAACTGTAAAATCTCTAACAGCTCGTCTTTTTTTCCAGTATCACCTTCACCTAAAGCACAACCGCGCTCCCAATCTACAATTAATCCAGCAAGCATGCGTTTGATAGGGACTCTACCATTTGAAAAAACAGCAGCCTTTTTATTCTCATTAAAGCGATTGCACCTCCAAATATCCATAGTAATTGATCTAGCTTGAACACCTGACTCAGGACTTTCTAGCATTACATTTGAAAGTGAGGAAAGAAGGAGTGCATAATCATGATGTGAAAGTATTTTGTCTGCAGGTACTGAAACTTCTTCATAGCACCAGCGCTTCACCATATCTCGAACTGTACCAAGAAAACTCCAACGTATCAAACCATTAAGAAGTGAATATACTCCTTGATCTTTTTCTGACAACTTAAGCAATAGCTCACGTTTCGCTGGATCATCCATTTTATACAGGCAAAAATCTAAAACGGTAGCACGATTATAGTTACATTGAATAGTGGATAAAGTAGTAACCGCATTTATAATTTCTTTTTCTCTTTCTTGCAGGTTTAAACGGTTATAGAAATACTCCACTCCCTCGCTCCATTTAAGATCTACAACTTCCCGGAAACCATCTACGTTACTATATTCTTTTAATGTTCCTGATTCTCTATCAATCCAAAAGCTGAATGCAGGATCGTAACTTCCCATAGAGTCTAGCAAATCGTTTCTTATATACTTGTCATCTACAGGATTACCGTCTATGTCTACTGCACCAGGAGAGACTCTACCTTTGTAAGACTCAAATTGCTCTTGAAAGAGCGGATAAATTTTATCTACCACACAATACCTGCAAGCCATGTTATACCTGCAAAACGGATTCTCTATTTTATCTATTTTTTCCTCAGTTAGCTTCTGTCCTAGGATGTAATTGTTTAATTTTGTATCTGACCAGCAACTCTCATCGCGAAATATACTGTATAAAAACTGCAACTCATTATCTTCCAAATATTCTATTTGTTTAATGTAGGTTTTCACCCATCTTTCAATTGCTAAATGCCTTTCAGCAGCAACCTTAGAATCTGCATGTTGAATAACACTCTTTAACTTAGTAAGTACTGCAGCATGACGATCTGTCTTCCTTGGCATTTTACCCCCTATATAAAAATATTTACTGCATTATGCAAAAGTTAGAATCAAACAGCAACACTAAAATTATCAAGGATAAGAAAATTTTATGAAAAACATTTTTTATATTTAAATATCATCTATTTTGCACTTAACTGATGCGTAGAATTGGTGAAAAAATCAAATAGGCCATAGCGAGAATAGCGGAAGAGTTAGATGTAGGCTTTAATATATTAGACTAATGGATAAAGAAGTATAATAAATTGAAAAGCGCTCTAAGGGAGCTACAGTACTTAAGCTTTTTCCTTGAGTTGTGAAATTTCAGAATGAGAAAAACCTGTAGTTTGTGATATAATGTCAGTAGAGACGCCAGCTTTAAGTAGGTTTTTAGCCACAGCAATTTTAGCTTGTTTGTCGCCTTCTGCTGTTTTTGTAGCCGATGAAGCTAGTGCAGCTGATTTTAGCACATAACAGAATTACCATATAAGAAAGTTCGAACGTATCACTTGGTAGGAAAAGTTGACAAATTGAACTTTATATATAATAATTAAATTATTAATTTAAGCAGTAAAGTATGTTAAAAATTTTTTTTAAGTGGATTGCTGATCACACAGGAATCTCATGGATTGCAAAAAAAGTTTCATCAGGTTGGAATTGGTTGTTTAGTAGTAAAGCAAATACTGCTCAAAAAACTACATCACCAAAGAGACATTCAGATGATAAGCAACATGTAAACGATCAATCAAAAGATAATACATTGTCAGAGCAGATAGATAGACCTAAGGTTTGTCTTGAAGTTATCAATGATAATACCTCTAATCAATCAATGTCAAGTGAGAATAAGGAATCTGTATCTAAAGCAGATACAAACGTCAAGCTAACAGAAAATTCTCTTAAACCTAATGTTGTTCAACAAAACACAAAGCCAGGGAGTTATTTTAAGTTCAATGATAACAAATTACTATTTTTTACAACAAACGAGAATTATAAAATTCTTGAAGAAAAATGTAAAAATGAAGACGGAAATGGTAAAGTTATACCTGGAGAATTTCGTATATTTGTAGAGTGTGGAAGTGACAAGTTTTGTATTACTGGCCCTCATAGTTCATGTCAAGATGTAGATGATGGAAAGAAATCTGTATCCATAACTTCAGTGAGGAAACAGAATTTCGAAGGAACTGTTTCAAAAGACCCATTGGAAATGATGTATAAAGTAGGTTTGGATGAGAACAAAAAGCTTGTTGAAATAACTAGAATGTCTATAAATCCATTTAAAACTACAACACCTAATCTTAATGCTACTACGATACAACGAACAGTTAACAATGATTCTGAAACAACAACCACTGATCAGCAAAGGGCATTGAGCCAAGAACTTGTTGCTAATGAACCTAAAGCGGTAGGTGAGCTTAAATTTGTTGGTGAAAAGTTATTATTAGTTACAACCTCAGATCAGTTTGAAAAATGTAAGGATTATAGAAATACTCAGAGTGCAAATCCAGATGAACTTCTTATGTTTATAAAATGCGGTGCAAATGAATATCGTATTGTTGGTAATAGTACTGAGGGATCTATATTGATAAAATCAATACTAAGGAAGAGCGAAGGCGATAAGTATATAGATGGCAATATCTTACGTGTTGAAGAAGAGATACGCTCTGTGAAAAAAATGTTAGATGGTGTAACAGAGGTTAAAGTAGATAGTATATCTAATCAGCCGTTTGGAGTTAAAATACCTACTACTACGGCACAACAAACGGTTAATAATACAACTATTGATCAACCAACATCATCGGCAGTGACAAATGAACATAAAGAAACTTTAGTTAATGCACATGAAGAAAAAGATGAACATAATAATGCTGCTAGTAACAGAAAAGTACAACAAGCGGAAGTTGACGCAGAAGTGAAAATTTAATGGAAGACTTACTTAGTAAAGTTTCAGCACAGGATTTAGATAAGGTAGAGAAAACACCAATCTCTAAGAGATCTGAGGAAGAAGAGTTTTATGATGCAGAAGATAAACAACTAAGCTCAATAACTTCTGATGATGACACACTAGAGTTTCAAGATGCCATAGATGATGGAATTACGCAACCATGCTTAATCACTTCTGACATGGTGGTAGAACAAGTAGAAACACAAAACACCGTCGGCAGAGTGCTAAATAAATCATAATATTGTTATTAACGGTATTGTTATTCCAGAGGGAGCAAAGTTGAAGTGTTTTCCAGAGTTATCTAACTTTTTATCAAAGGCAAGCTCAGAAAGAGAAAAGTTATTTTGCAAGGTGGTACCAAATTCGTTGCTTTTTCAATCAAGAAAAGAAAGAATAGCTATTAATGGTCAATCAGTTGATGCACAATAATTGCAGTAAGCCCTTTAAAAAAAGAGCATCTAAATAGGTGCTTTTTTTCTTTATACGTTTTCCATAGAGGGCTTTGTTGCATCGCTATTTATGAAAGATCAACTATACAAGCAACTTATTGAAAATCTTATTTTTTGCAATCAATCTGATCAAATTTTGGAATAGTAATTTATTGTTTATATTAGTAAATTTAGTTCTACTTAAAATAGCTAAAGCATTGAAATACTTGAATTTTAGCTAAATTGGTGAACGGTAGTAAAATTTCTTTTACTCAAATTCAGATATTTACTGACCTTCCTTACTATAAATGCTAGAATAATAAGCTGCTGATGTCCTCCGTCTTTTTTATTTTTAATCCGTCGTAAATAACGATGTAACAAATCCATCAAGGATTAGCGTATTATAAAATAGGCTGTGAATCAAATCTTTAAGCAGAAGGACCTTCTTTCAATTTTGTCAGCTTTTCTGATGCCTTGAGCTCAGTTAAATTTGTAGCTTTAGTATTTTCCATAGACCAAGTAAGAAAATCTTCGTGTTCAGAATCAAGATACTCATCTATAGTTTTTATAGGTTCTGAATCATCAATTTTTATTATCAAATCTAACGTATGTACTAGTTCTTTAGCAAAATTCATCTGAGAATACAGTTTTTCTTTAAAATATTGTGCTAGATTGAATTTTTCATCATCTTGAGAGACAAATTGTTTTAATTTATTTGAATAAATGAAAGTAATCTTTTTAGATTCATTGTATCTTGGGTTAAAATTTTTATCTGTATATAAATAGAATTTAGTATTCTTGTTTAAATTTTCATTTAATTTACTTGATTTATTTTCTATAACTGAGTTTAATTTTTGTTGATTTTGTTCTAAAATAATTAACATATTTTTTAATTCTGTTGATAATTCTTGTAAGTCTACATTCGCATATTCATTTAAATCTAAAAGATTTCTTAATTCTGCTTTTACTTCAGCATTTGTGTCTAGCCCTTGTCTAGCAAATGTCTTACCAAGATCGATTTTTCCCCATGCAAGTGCAAGGCATTCGCTATCATCTTCGTATGTTTCCATAATTCCAATATTACCTGTATTATTAATATCGCGATCACGTAATATTATTCCTGCTGCTAATATTTTATTATAGCCTTTAACATTTCTAAGTTCCCCTTTTAATTCTTCTTCATCTTTAGGTTCTACCATATCGATAAGTGTCTCATATGTTAAGAATGAAAGTAAAAATTTTGATCCAAGGTAGATTCTATCTTTTTTGCCTTTTTGCGTTATAATAGAAATTTTTGGTGATCTATTATAGAGAAGTAATCGTTGCACATCACCAGCTATGTATTCTCTTATAAGTTCAGCAATGTCATTATCATAATAGTCTTTATCTCCATTATAGAATGATTTTATACAAAATTTTCCTACTGTGCCGTTATTATATCTATACTGAGCAATGTAACCTCTGGTAAAACCTGATACCTTTTTTTCAATTTCTGGAAATTTTGTAATATCATTAGGAATCATATCTTCAAAATGACTTAGCAAATTCTGTTGCACTCTCTTGAAATTAGTGTCTAGAATACTTTGCTCATTAGCATTTTTGCTCATGATAAATATATTAAATAATTTAATTATATCATACAAATGTTAATTTATATTAAAAATAATATTTAATAAGTAAATTATTTAATACTTAAAAGTGAAGTACAGTAATAAAATGATAAGTATGGCAGCTAGGGAATATCTTGGTAACTTGAAAAATAGCAAGAATGTGGAAGAGATAGTACAAACAACAAAAGTATAACTCTTTTTACAATAATCCGAAAAGAACAATAAATTTTATACTTGCTTCTGTTTCCTTTGTTAACATTAGCTAGTCAGAAAGTCAGTTACCAGGGAAGGCAGATTATAAACCTAGAACCTATTTAAATTATCTAATAGTGGATAACCAATTACAAAGATCACTGTAATTTCAGGATATTTCTTTTTTGAGCTGTACAATTTCAGCTTGAGGAAGATCTGTAGTTTGAGAGATGATATCAATGGAAACACCAGCCCTAAGTAGGTTTTTTGCGACTTCAACTTTTTCTTCTTTTCTTCCTTCCTCCCTACCTTTTTCACGGCCAATTTGGATGCCTTCTTGTCTACCTTCTAGTTTAGCATCATCGAGTTTTTGTTCCAAGATAGCAGCTTCTTTCTGTAAATCCATTACTCTTTCTTCATATGCTAATAAGTCCTTCTCATTCCAATGAAATTTATCTAACTCATCATATGCTAATTTTATTATTGGTGATTTTTCTGCTATTTTCCTTAAATCTTCATCAGTTGTTTCTTCTGCATATTTAAAGAAAAATAGCCAACGATCTACTACATTTTCTAGCTGCTCTTCTCTGTTCTTAGGAAACTTTGGCAACTCAATGAAGATAAATTGAAAATCTTTTAAATCATGCTCATTAGTTTTTTCATCTCTTATGGTATGGCTAGATATATAATCAAGCTTATCAGGAAATAAATTACAATTGGAAATAGCAATAAAGAAAACCTTCTTTAAATCAATGTACTTACCACCTTTATCAGCCTGCCTCGAGTAAGCCTTAGCAGCGTAAAGTTGAGCGCGTTTTTCAAATCCTTTATCACGAGCGAGTTGCATTTCCGCAATATATCTATTTCCATATGAATCCTTACAAAGAACATCAACAATGCTTTGTTTATCAGAAGCAATCTCAGGATTCATAATGGTGCTGAGAAACTCAACATCTTGAATAGCGTTGATTCCAGTAAAGCCTAAGATATCGTTTAGAAAGTGAATAAGGATATTCTTATTTTTTTCAGTACCGAAGATTTTCTTAAATGTTAAATCAAGCTTAGGATCTAAAAATTTTGAAAGAGCCATGAGAAAGTAAGATAAAAAGCATTAATAATTATACACAATTGTGAAGAAATATTCAACTAAAATGCAAACATTTTGTATATCTTTATTTGGTAGTATTAACCTGTATAATATTTATGGCAAACATCTCAATAAGGTACCAGATAGCACAAAAAGTAAGGAGCTGGAGGTTAAAAAGAAAATATACCCTGAAAAACTTAGCAGACAAGGCAGGCATAAACTATCATACACTGATAAGATACGAGCAAGGAACATGTGGCATTCCAACTGAAAAGTTAAAAATATTAGCAGAGGCGTTATCAATTCCTATTAGAAATCTCTTTCCAAGACGAAAAGTACTAAAAGAAGATAGTTGTTTCGACAAAGCCAAGACCCAGGAAATGTATAATTTCATAGAAAAAACAGGAGGACACAAAGCAATTTATGCATTAACCAAATCTGTCCGAGCTGAGGAAGAAAGTAATATAAAAGCAGCAAGAATAAGAATTGCAAGGAATCTAGTTAAGGCGGGGTTTGATACTGAGATTGTCTATCGAGCAACAGGCTTATCAATTGAAGAATATGCTGATAAAGAGAGATACGAGCCAAACGGAGGACAAGAGATAAAAAAGTGGAGAATAATAAAAGGATATACACAAGAAGAATTAGCGAAAAAGCTTAATATAGGGCCCTCACAGATACATCACTATGAACAAGGTAGTGTTACCATTTTAAGTGAAAGATTGTGGGAAATAGCAAGAGAATTATCAGTGAATGCTGAAGATCTGATAAAGGAATACAAAGAAAATGATTGCGAAGGAGAAAGTGAATTATTAAGTTTGGCAAGAGAATATAGGAAAATTGACAATCAAGAATCACGAGATGAACTGAATATATGGGTAGAATTTTTCTTGCAAAGAAAGCAAATTTACAAAGAGAAGATTGATAAAGTAGAGGAAATGAAAGTTACAAATAATTTACTTCAGTTAGGTTTTTCTACTGATGTTATTTCTAAAATAATTGATTAACAACAACCTTTTTACATAACTTGAAAATAAATATGTATTAATATCTTTACCTATTCATAAAAAAATAAGTAAAAAAGATTGAAAAATTGATTTGACTTCACTCGGAAGCTATGGCTCTATGCCAATGCTGATAAAAAACAGCAGTAAATAATTAAAAACAATTTGTTATTAACGAGGAGTATATTTTATGAATAATGGTAAAAAACTTACAGAAGAAATAGAGAGAGTATTACAGAGTGGAGGAGGAAGTGCTCTGTTTGATCGTGAAATAATGGCAGTGCTTCTAGGAGCAGTTCATGACAGAAAGCAAGCACAAGATGTTACTAAAACTCTAATGGATAACTGCCCAGGAATAGGAGAAATTTTAGGGCGAGAAATCGATGATCTGAAAATGATAGAAGGAATGACCGAACATGCAGCTGCAGCAATTGAATGTGTAAAAGAAGCTTATAAAAGAGCACTCAGAGAAGGATTAAAGAGAGGCCCAGTAATGGATAGCCAAGAAAAGCTGATAGAGTATGTAAGGGTAAACATAGGCTTTTCAGCAAAAGAAGCTGTCCTGATAATATACTTGGATAAACAGAACCGTCTGATAAGAGATGAAGTGTATTTTGGTACAATAGATGAAGTACACCTATCTGAAAGGAAAGTGGTAAAAAAGGCGTTATCAATGGAAGCAGCGTCAATAATATTAGCTCATAACCATCCAGGAGGGAGTTTAGAACCATCAGAAGATGATAAAGTAATGACTAGAGAATTAGTGTCAGCATGTCAAGGAGTGGGAATTGAACTAGAGGATCACATTATTATGACAGACAAAGGATACTGCAGCTTTAAGGAAAGAGAGCTGTTATAAACCAAATTTCAATTGCTTGAGAAGTTTGGCTACTACACAGTAGCAAAAAAACTTAGTCAAGAATCTGTATTGGAGAATTACAAAATATAAAAGATCTTTGTATAGTTTGTATATTAAGTTGTAATTAAAGAATAAAAGTCCTAAAAATCTATTCTTTTATTATAAATAGTTGCAAGATATACAAGATCTTTTTATAATTTGCGTATTAAGTTAATCATAAAGCAATAAGTTGCTCTGTAGACTTGAATAACATGCTTAATAGGAGGCTATATGACTACTAAAAAAACAGTATCATTTGATGATATGGATGGAAATACTTATGAGTTAATCATTGATTCTAAAAAATTACCAAAAGGACTATATAGTGCTATTGAAGGTATAAGGCGTACTGGTAAGAAAACCCAGCAGTCTGTATTTGTAGACGAGACCGATAATAAACCGAAAATATTTGATGATAAAAGCAGGTGGCCTATCTTTGAGAAGCCTGAAGGTGTGCCTTCCCCTAGCGATGTTTCTGAAAAATCAATCAATCTTGGAGAAGGACGTGGAATTTATAACAAAAAATCTTCAAATCGTCAAAATCCGTTTATTCCATCTTTAAGTAAGATAGAGCCAAGTGCAAGTGAAAATGCAGAATTGAGATGGTTTAAAAGTAGAGTAGTAGAGGCAAAAAGCGTGGAAGAACTGAACAAAACTATAGACCAAGCATTAAGTTCTGGAATCAGGATAAATGCGTATAGCGAAGGACAGAAGAGTTTTGCGAATGAAGTAATATCGAAAATGCCTTTGATCAAATGCAAAGAAAACGAGAAGGAAGACGTAATATGTGAATTGATGCTAAATGGAGCAATATTCAGTTACGATCTATTGCAGGATAAGGGAATAAGTGAAATGCATAACAAACTGTATCAAGAGATTCGTCCACAGATAGATGAGTGGCTTAAAGAACTGAGAGAAACCGGTGAAAGTGCTATTGAAAATGAAGGAATCATAGAAGATGTGGAAATAGACAATCAGACATTTTTTATGAAATTTTCTGAGAATAGTAAGGTAAATATTGCAAGAGTATTGGAAGGTACAAAAAATTTAGGATTAACCACAGGAGAGGTAAAATTAGGAGGTGATGTTATAGAAATTGGGAATAGTAAGGTTGAGGTTAAAAGTGGAAAAGAAGGTGAAAGGAATTATGTTGATGTGTCTGACAATAGTGCTTTTGAGGTAGCATTTCCCACAAGTATTGGTAGCCTAAAAATTGTAATATGCCATAATGCAAGAAATGATCGTCAAGTAGAGATTAGAGTAGCAGATAAAGAAATGTGGTCTGAACTACAAAAAAAAGGGGAAACTATAGGAAAAGGGTGTTTTTTTGGAGGAATGACAGTCACAGAAGCGGTAGAAAAGGGAAGTTTTCCTAGGGATGGCAAGTGGAGTAAAGATAAGGTTGAAAAGGCAATTAGTAATAGCGAAACATTATCGTGGGTTGATAAGGTGTGTGGAGGTAGTAAAGAAACTTCTCGGAAACTTTAAACAAAGGGAGGTTTTCTTCCCTTTTTACTTACAACCACAAAATTGCGAACTCTTTATAAGCTAAATATAGCAAATTAACAGATGTTTATTTCGGTAAAATTGTTACGATATGGCAAATATCTCTATAAGATATAAAATAGCACAAAAAGTAAGAAGCTGGAGATTAAAACAAAAGTATACCCTAAAAGATTTAGTAGAGAAAACAGGCATAAACTATCACACGCTGCTAAGATATGAGCAAGGAACATGTGGCATTCCAATGAAAAAATTAAAAGTCATAGCGAAAGCATTATCAGTTCACGTTGGTAGCTTATTTCCTAGACAAAAAGTACTGAGAGAAAATTGTTCCTTTAACAAAGAATGGATGTACAACTTCATAGCAAAAATAAAGGGACAAGAGTCATGCAAGTTAATTCGCGACTTAACTGGGTTTATTCAAGCTGAAGAGGAAAATAATGTAAAAGCTGCAAGGGTAAGCATGGCCAAGAACTTAGCGAAAGTAGGGTTTGATACTGATATTATCTATCGGGGAACTGGTTTATCAGCTGATGAATATGATGAGGAAAAAGGCTCTGAGCATTCAAACGAAGGACAAGAGATAAAAAAATGGAGAATAATAAGGGGGTATACTCAAGAGGATTTAGCAAGAGAGCTGGATATAGGACCCTCACAGATACATCACTATGAACAAGGTAGTGTTACCATTTTAAGTGAAAGATTATGGGAAATAGCAGAAAAGTTATCAGTTAATCCTGAAGATCTGATGAAGAAATATGAAGAAGATAATTATAAAGCAGAAAACGAGCTATTAAGTTGGGTAAGAGAGTCTAAAAAGATTGACAATCAAGAATCACTAAATGAACTCGATATATGGGTAGAATTTTTATCGCAAAGAAAGCAAGTTTACAAAGAAAAGATTTACAAAGCAGAGGCAATAAAAGTTGCGAATAATTTACGTATGTTGGACGTTTCTATTGATGCTATTTCTAAAATAACGGGCTTATCTATTGAGGAGCTTGAGAATTATGTTTTCAAAACTTAACCTGGGTTAAAAACTACAGTAGTTTACTGACTCAGAAATAATACATTAAGATATAAGTAAAGATAGTTACATATTTAATACTTCTATACAGAATTTGTTTATCACTTTTTGATTTTCCTCTATCGTTGCCTTTGCCTCTTGCTGAAGAGATTTGATATTTTTTGATGTAATATTATCCATGTCAGGTGATGCTATTTTTAACTGTGATTGTATTCTTAAATACTTACTACCTATAACTTGATCCAACTGATAATTTACTGCATCTAAACTTGAAGCAAACATCACATGCAGTAGTGGCTTGATCCATCCTATTTTTCCAAATCTTCTTGAATTAACATACTCTATGCTTCTATCTGTTCTTCCAGTACCTATCGATAACAGTAGAATATCATCATTTGGAAATAACCTTTTACTACTTGCATATGCACAAGCCGCTGGATTATTGGCAAAAACCCCTCCATCCACTAATACCATTTCCTTTTGGTTGATTTTAAGATATTTAGGTACAAAGTAAGTAGGTGCTGCAGTTGTAGCTCGTAATGCATCTTTCAATTTGATAAAATTTCTATCTTCTCTCCAGCTCTTAAAAAAGAAAGGGCAATTATTGTGAATATCGTAACTTGCAATCAGTACATTATTTAAGGTGCTTTGTAAAGTATCATCACCAAAATATTTATCCAGTACAAATTCAATATTTTTATGTGGGTATTGTGCGCAATTAAGCCAAGAAAATATTGATCTTCTCAAAAATGAAGATTTAAAAATATATGACCCGTATTTTTGGTAAAGCTCGACTAAATCATTGGCTGAATATTGGGGATTTCCTTGTTTATCTTTTTTACATAATCCTGCTATAACAATTCCACCGGTTGAGGTTCCTGCCATTAAGTGAAAGATTTCAGCTATAGTTCTTCTTGTTCTTTTTTCTATTTCTGCTAATATTATGGCTGGTATGATGCCTCTTATGCCTCCGCCGTCAACTGAAAGGATGTATTTTGCCATGGTTAGGTATTTATTGATTTTATTAACTTGTTCGCTTTTATCGGGATGTGTTTCCTGCCCAAAAGCCACAGTCTGCTTCACGCCTGGAGAAAATTGCACCAACCTAATAATTGATTCCGTAGACTATGCTAAAAAATCTGTGTTGGTTCAGGCATACCAATTTACCTCAAAGCCTATTGCTGAATCCTTGGTTCAAGCTAAAAAGCGTGGAGTTGATATTAAGGTTATTCTAGATGAATCACAAACTAGTTCAAAACATAGTGTAATTAACGAATTATTTTAGCACAAAATCCCGATATGGATTGACTTTAAACCCGCTATTGCTCATAGCAAGGTAATTATTATTGATGAGCAAAAAATCATAACCGGATCATTTAACTTTTCAGATGCCGCTCAGCAAAGAAATGCTGAAAACCTACTGATCATAACAGGAGATTCTCCACTAGTTGAACAATACGTCAAAAATTGGAAAAATCGCCAATCGCAGTCTAAGCATTATACACAAGACTTTAAGTTATCTTTGAATTCATCTAATTCCTCAGAAAGATTTTTCACCCTTTCCTCAAGTACTAACACTTTTTCCATTAAACCATATTCAATAAGTTTATCGTGAAATTGTACCTTGAGTCTAACTTGGATAACCACCATATAAATGCTACTGTTTGTATTAATAACGTGATAATTACTGTAATTGGGATTTTTTGATTTTGCATGTTTCTCCTAACTGTGTAATCTTTCAACTACTTCTTGTTTCCGGTTACGAAATATTACCGCTCAGACTCGTGTTTCTTTTCAGCATTATAGAGCAAGTGTATAATTTCATCGTACGGTTTATCTTTGTTATGCCGTGATCTTAGTACAGCTACATCTCTTGGGTTTTTCCCATCTGTGTCTCTAATGTTAGGGTTTGCGCCTTTTTCTAACAAAAGTTTAATTATCTCTAAGTTACCTTTGTATGAAGCTGCATGTAATGCTGTCCATTTTTCATATTTTGCTGTGTTTATATCAGCTCCTTCCTCTATTAGAAATTTAACAACTCCCAAACATCCTGCACCTGATGCATAATGTAATGCTGTTAATTCGGGAATCTGTGTATTAATATCTAATAGATTATTTGCTGAAAATTTTACTACTTCTAGGCTACAGTTCTTAGAAGCAATCCGCAATATTGTTTTATAATTGTCTGTAGCTTTTGCCTTCATGTAGCAATAGGTAATAACAACACATATTATCATTGTTATACACCACCAAAAATGTAGCTTATTTCTTGAGTCTCTATTCATATTTAATACTTTTTTCAACATTAAATATTTGTTTTACTTATTTTCTCTTAACGTTGATGCTGATAACACAGTGCGATAACCTGAACCATCTAACACATGTTCTGCTCTGTCAATTATCCACTCACCGTCTATATCTTGATGAAATTCTAATAAGCTAAGTTTCGCCTCTGCAAATAGTTCTGGATTACCAGGCATAGTGATATCCAATACTGCATTATTTCGCTTTAGTTGTTTTAACTTAGCATTTGCTGCACTGATTGCTGATTCTACATTAGAGTAAAGCGTTTGTATAGTATAACTTGGACTACCAGTGCCAGCTGTTTCTGACATAGTTTCACCTTTTTCATAGCTATGCCATTTCGCAATTACCGAGGTGTACCTGCTCACTGTAAAGTGCACTTTCCAATTTATTGTGTCTTGAGGTCTAATAGCTGTTGTTCCTAAAGCTTTTCCAGTTGCCGACTTTGCTTTGCCTTTTGGAATAAAGAGTATATATCCGCCAGCTAGTTTTGCCATTGCTCCGTATTCTATTGCTATTTTTGTTAATAAACTTATATCACTTTCTTCTATTTGGTTAATATATGGAATCAACACATTTTCAAACTCTTCTGCAACTCTGTACCCATATCCATGCTTTTCTGCTATTTCCTTAACCAAGTTACCTAGAGTAATTTGATTCCATTCTTTGGATATTTTTTCCTTTAATGATAATTTCAAATTTGTTGCATGAGCTTTTATGAGTAAAGTCTTTGGTGGGTTCTGCACCGTAATCTCATTAACTGTATATATACCCATAGGCATCACTCCGGTTTCCCTGTACCCTAAAGAAATATTCAATTCATTCGGAATATTTAAGTTTTCATCTCTGTAATTAACACACACTTCAACTACATCGTCTATTGTCCCAGATTCATCTGTAAGGCGCAATGATATAACTCTATCTTTAATTGATTCACATTTATCTATTATAAAATCTGGCTGCATTTATTCCCAGACCTTTAATTTTGACTTTTGTATTGTTTTCTGAAGAGTAGGAAGCTTTATCTTTAATCCTGCCGGTAAAAAGCTTCCGTATTCTGCCAAACCTAAGTTCTCTGCTAGTACTAATTCCACTACTCCATCCGTAAATCCGTAATGTTTCCAGCAAATCAGATCTAACATTTCACTTTCTTTGCTCACATAATATGTAGTCATCTGTATCTCTTCAAACTCAAACTAAATTGAACTTTTCTCGCTAGTCCATTAGGTAAAAAATATATCTGCTTTTCTTCTAACCTAGTAATTACGAATTGTCCTAAAATATTACCTAAACTATCTACTAAAATATGTGGTTTTTCAGCTTCTTTCATACTCTTTAATTGATTTAGCCCGTTGAGATTATGCAGATAAATCATTCCTTCTAAATCTATATTTTCTAAACCTTGACCGATATTTTGTAATAGTGGCATATTTTCAATACATTCAATTACACTCCAACGATTTTCTTTGGTATATTTCAAACTTATCGGAGTAAATTTATATGGACCAAGAGATAACATCAATAAAATGTCTCTACCGTATCAAATAAAACATCACGTGACTTTTCTCTTATCCTTTTTATTACTTCGTCAGCAAGACTACGAACATCTTGATTTGGTTCTGATTTAATACTGATATGATAATTATTAGTGATATTCTGAGTTTTATTCAAAATCTTCTCTTCTTTATCTTGAAATTTACTCCTTGCAAAATCTACAAGCATCTTATCATTTTCTGTGGATTTTTTCTCCTCAATAAGGCTTTTGAATCTGAAACTATTCTGATTTTTCTTGGAAATTTCTTTAATTATACTGTTGCTGAACAAAGAATTTCCATTGCTGAGAGTATTGCTTTTCATGGGGGTATGTACTGCTTTTATTTCAGTAACAATACTTTTTCTTTTTTCAAATTCTTTCAATGCAGCAAACTTTCCAAATATGCTACCAACAGTACTTCCTACCCATGAAAAAGCTTCTCCTATGGGTTTTATAATTGATTTTATATACTCCCAGAAGCTAACGAAAAATTCTTTCACCTTCTGCCAATTAGTCATCACAAGAGTTGCACCAGTAACAAGTCCTGCTATCAAAATCCCGATGGGGTTATTCATTGCAGCCAGTCCTATTGCTCTCAGGCCTGTTACTATTGCAGGAAAAAGTGTAGTTGATAAAAGTGAGAACGTTCCAATTAACGTTGCTTTTAACCCAAGAACTGTACTTCCAAGCAAGGTAAATCCATAGCCCAGGCCTACTACAGCAATTTTTAAACTTATCAAAGCTGCTACAGTACTCATGATTGCCGTAGTTAAAGTTGGATATTTTTCTGCAAATTCAGCTATATATCGAGTTTTTTCTTGTAAGAACTCAGCTATGGATTTTAAAGTAGGCAACATCACTGAACCCAGGTTCATACCAACTTCAGCTATTGCATTTCGAAGGAGTCTTAATTTATTGGCTGTAGTGTCTGCACGATTTTTGAATTCTTCTTGCAGAGAGCTTCCGTACTTTTCTGTATTAGCCAGTAACTTTATTGCATCCTCATACTTATTAAAACTTCCAGCTAATAATGCAATATCATCTTGATATTCCTGACCGAAAAGTTTCATAAGGATTGTAGAACGTTCCTGATTATCCATTTTCTTTAGAGTTTGAAAAAAGTGAAGTAGTGCTTCTTCTCCGCTTTCACTGATCCTTTGTACCATTTCTTCCGCGGTTATGCCCATTTCTTCTAGTGCTGCTTTGAATTCTTTTCCTTGACCTTCAGCAGTTTGAAGTTTGCTAAGCAGTGCATTTATAGCAGTTGCAGCTTTTGCTGGTTGTTTACCTAAACTAATAAAAGTATTTACTAAGCTGCTTGTTTGTTCAAACTTTAATCCAAACTGCTTTGCAGTACCACCAACTATTGCTAGAGCTTCAACCATATCTTTTGCTTTAGCAGCAGTGTTATCTGATAAGTGGTTGATTACATTACCAACATGCTCCATTTCACTAACATCAATTCCATAAACGTTAGAAAGTTTAGCTATGGAATCACCTGCTTGCTCTGCAGACATATCAAATGCTGTAGACATTTTTGCTACTGTTTCTGTAAACTTAAAAAGATCTTCTTTCTTGATACCAAGTTGACCACCGCTTGCAGCTATTTGTGCTAATTCTGCGGCTGATAATGGTATTGTTCTTGACATTTCCTTTAACCCTTCAGCAAATTTAGTTACTTCATCTTTTTTATTATCAAACTTTACTACCTTCTTAACATCAGCCATAGCCGATTCAAAATCAATCGCAACTTTAACTGGAGCTGCAAGCGAAAGACCTAGGTCTCTATAATTTGTGACTTAAAATGTGCTTTGCTTGCTAAAAAACTTTGGTGACTACGTATTGCAGATCCAAGCTTACCATACTTACCTTTTAATACTCCAATAGAAGAGCCAAGTTTATGTTGGTCACTTACTAAGTACTTAATATTTCTTCCACTTTTTCTTACTTCTTCATTAAATGAATGCAAAGCATCTCTCTTTTTCAAATATGCTTCTTTTGCTTTTATTGCAGAGGTTTTGGCCTTGTCAAATTCTGCTTTTAAAGTTTTGCTCGGTTTCTCTATTGCCTTCATTTGTTTAGCTAAAGATTTTACTTGATCTTCAAAGCCTTTCCATGACCTCTTGCTAGTCAAAACATCATGACCTAACTGCTTAAACTTTGATACTGATTTTAAAGATGAGTCAAGCTTTCTTATATTCTCACCAAGATGAGTAAGTTGACTGCTACTTCCTTTTATTACAGTACTGAAACTGCCATCTAAAACTGCTCCGATTTTTATAGATAATGTTGACATTGTACCTTCCTCGCTGCTTTATGCCATAAGATAAATTCATTAATCTCCATATCAAGTATTTGTTCAACCCCGCCTCCTACAACAGAGCTGAACATTAATACTTCTAATCTCAAGTTTTTTGGATAATCGGTGAAAAAAAATCCTTTAATACCTCTTGAACTTTCACATAATCAGCAATATCTAACTCTTCAATCGCTTCTTTTGCAACTGATGTCAAATTGGGCAGTCAAAGTTACTTCCTTACTCAGATCACTACCATTAAGGCGTTTTATTGCCAAATAGTCTCTAACTTTTGGACGTCTAACAGTAAGTTCTGAGACAGAAATACCATCAACTGTTATTGGGTTATTAAGTGTTATAGCTTGCATGTTCCTCCTTAAAAAGTTAATTAAATAAAAGTCTATATCGGCTTTTACATAACTAATTTCTTTGTATGGTGCTATAAATAGGATTAGCTTTGATAAGAATCTTTTCTGTGTTCAATTGAAGTAATAACTACTGTATGTTCTGGTACATCTATATAATAAAGTATACGATAGGTACTCACCCGTAGACTACGTTGTCCACTTAAGTTATGCTTTAATGGCTTTCCAAGTCCAATTGGATCAGCTGTTAGACGTTCCATTATTGCCTTCTTAATCATTAACTTTACTTTTGCTGGAAGAGCCGGAATGTCTTTCTTTATAACAGATTCTGAATAGTCTATATTGTAAGGCTTAATCCCAGAAGGCATCTTGATGTTTAACCCTCTTTTCTTTATAGCGTTCGTCAGCAATCTTAGATAATTCCATATCTTCAATTTCTTCTTCCATTAATTCAGTTAATAACTTTAAAACGGACTTGTCTTGAGATTGTGCTACACTAACAAGTAAACCAGTTAGCTGCTCTATGGAATTTGTATGAGCTTTAGAATCCATATTAACTATATACCTACAACTTCTTATATTTTAACATTTTTATGTAATTTTGTCAACCATATTAGATCCCTAGAATCGTTTGTAGCAAGGCCATTTGATCAACGCCATTTATCTTTCTAATCATATTTTCAGCATCGATCTCTATTAATTCATTACCACCTATCGTAAGTTTATAATAATGGGCAGCTACAGTACACTTCAGCGTTGCTTTTTCAGCAGGTTTCCAGTTGCCAAAGTAAAACTCTTTAAAAATGCCTCTTAAATTGATTATTACTGCTTCAATATCATTACTTCCACTTCCTTGCATTCCACCTCTGAGTGTCAAAGAAACTGAATTCCCATTTATTAGACCAAATAGCCTAAAGAGTTCTGTATCGTATTCAGAAAAAGTGAAATCTGCTTCAAGCTTTTCCATGCCCATATCAATATTTACTGGAATATCCATACCACCAGCTCTATATTCATCTGTTTTTATGGTAAGTTTTGGCAAGGTTATTTCATCTATTTTTCCTGCATAACCACGACCATCAACGAATACGTTAAAATTTCTCAGTATTTTCGGTAACACTTTGCTTTCTCCTAACTTATATTTACGAGATGAGATTTGAATGTTATTTGTTCTGCCGGATATGGTGGTGTAAACTCAAAGTCAAAATACACTTTCCCGCTTGCAATGTTTGCCGGTGTGTTGAGTTCTGGAGTTGCATAACATTTTCCACTGATAATTGCTCCTTGTGCTTTTAAACTTGCCAGATAGGAATTCACCCCCTCAATCACATCATCTATATAAGTTTTTGTGATATTGCGATCAACTGCCCAGAGATGAGCTCGAAGTAAACTATCGTTAATTAAATCTGCAGTGCGCCTTACTGATAGAAAAGCCCATTTCGAATCGTTTGAACATGTTCTATTTCCCCAAAGCCTATAGCCATTTTGATGAATTATCGTTGTTACTTCATTTTCATTCAAGTGGTTTGCTCTACAATTTATATTACCGAGCGTAAAATCAATAGGCCTGCTTGTTCCAATAATACCATTTATCTCTTTATTTGAAGGTGAGTGCCAAAATCCTTGCTTGCTATCTACTTTCGCTATTAAACCAGCTACAAATGAACTTGGAGGCAAAATTTCTTCTTTTCCTTCAATAAATACCTTCACCCAAGGATCAACGACGTAAATTCTTGAGCTGCCTACACTTTTTCTCCATTTTATTGCTTCTTCATCATTAGTATTTGGTCCGTCTGCAACAATAATTGCTCTTAATTTTTCTGCTATGGAAATTAAAGCACTCACTACTGGATTTACTCCATCTATTTCAGGTAACTGATGAGTAAACTGAGGTGCAATTAATATTCTTGGAGCAACATGAACTATACTTTCACTACTGAGGAATGCCTCTATCCCTTGATATTCTCCAGTCTCTTTATCAACTCCACCGATTATACTTTGAATAGTTTCACTTTCTTTGAGCTTTGGATCACTTTCTTTAACTCGAATAACTACTACTGTTGCACCAATCTGGGAAAATATTCCATTTATTGCAGAAGGTAAACTGCCACTCTTTCCGAGCTTTGCTGCTTCCTTTAAGCTTCCTGCTAACTAACACTGGTTTGTTGGCGGAGGTACGCTCGTCTTCAGGTGCAGTATATTACACTTATCACTGATGATTTGGCTGTACACGTGCTGTCTTTGCTCTGAGTTACCTCAATAACATTTACGCCATGTAAAAATTCTTCAGCCATTTTCTTTGTATTTTTCCTGAAATCATGCCAAAGTCTGTGGCTCATTTTTCGCACGGCTTCTTCAATCTTTCTTTTGGCTAAATCTTCAAGCTCTTCATTTTGATTATTGCTTTTACTGCTTTTTCACTTTTCCTCAATTATTCTTGCCATTTCAATAACCATGGCCACGGACTTTTGCTAAAAGGTTCTATAATTTCTTTATCCTTTTCATCCTGGTCTGCTAGAATGCTTTTTTTGCGGCTTCCGCTTGAATCTCATAAGATTTGGCTTTGGTGAGAATGACCTGCCATATTGGTGAGTATGATTATCATAATAAAACGCATATATCAAATGCAAAAGCTTCGCATTATCCAGTAACTCCTTTTGTATATCTTCTTTAGTACGCTGAGCAATTTTTCCTCCTTCTGTTAAACAACTTTTTGCCAATCAAAATCTTCTGGTGCTTCATACCAATCATTTTCAGTTGGCTTTGCTTTCCAAGTGTTGTTGTTTCTACTTGTTTATCATTTTCAAATCTAATGTAGATAGACATTGTTTGTTACCTTAAATCTCATACGATGTTAGATAATCCTGGACATTGCCAAGCTTTTTAGCGTTCTCACATCTACTTCAAGTCCTGTAGTTGCATTGCTACATTGTTATAAATCCCCCACTGAATAAATTGACCATAGTTGTGTACATAATTTGATGCAAGCATGCCTTGACTAACTTGTTCTGGAATACAGGTAAGATGATGTAATAGTAATATTGCAACTGTTTTCCTACTGGAATCTCCATTACCAGATCCAGCTAATTTGCTATCAGGAACTCGTGTATTGGTAAACATTTTTCCATATTTATTCTTGAAATTCTTGATTTATTAAATTGGTATTATCTAGTGTTCCCAAATAGTCCTGCACCCCCCATACTCCCGTACTAGAGTACGATGATCAACAAATTCTATTGTTTATTTATGTTCATTCGTTGTATTTTTATAAATACTACTCAGTGCAGCATATGGGTAACCGTATATCTCATCATAACTACCCGAAAAACTTTTGTGCATAACTCTCCAAATAAATAAATGTTCCTTTACTTCCCTCTATAAAACTTAATAGTTGTCTTGGCCGATGATAAAAACTAACGTAATCTGTATCGTATGTATGGCTACCTGCTAGTAATTGCAAAAAGCATATAATTGGTTTGTTATATCACTACTCCCTTTCCAAACTCTATTGTAAAGTTCAAGTGGCCAAAGTAATTATTTTTTCTTCCAAGTACACCAAATAAGAAGGTGTGACCCTGATTCAACCATGTTGCGCTTTCTTATTTCATTTATAAGAGACGCTTTTAACTGTTCATCCAGTTTTACTCATTAGAGATGTTTTTCAATTCGAGTTTCTATTTCTCCTATGATGAGCAGATGGTACATTATTAACAGCACGAAAATCTTCTACTAAACCTTTAAGACCATCTTTATGACTATTACTAATGCTATTTATTGCTGCAATATTGGCATTCTTTCTCGTATCAAGTAGCGATAAATTTGTTGTTCCTTTTTCATCAATTCTCTTTAATAACTGCTTCTCTGATTCAGAGATCACTGCTAAAGAACTAGCTTTTTTATTATCCAGATCAGTTAAGTGTTTTTTTGCACTATCAAGAAGTTCTTTTAGCTTACCATCTGTCATCTGCACAATTTCAGAAACCGCACTTTTGTCGATTATTGATTCCAATGCTTTAGCAAGATATGCTAATTGATCTGGAGTACTGTTTGCTACTAAATCCTTAAGCCTCTTTTGTAGTACATCAATTATCTCTTTTACCTCAGTCATCTGCACAATGTCAGCAATAGCTTTTTTATCTGCTATCAATTCCAGTGATTTTGCAAGATATGCCAGTTGATCAGGTGTGCTGTTTGCTGCTAAATCCTTTATCCTTTGATGTAACGCTTCTATTGCTTCTTTCATTCCCAAAAATTCAAAAAAGTTTCAAATCTAAATCGTTTAAAATTATTTTTTAGTTGATTATGCTCATCTTCTCTTTCGGTAATATCTTCATCTATTTTCTCAATTGTGGTACGGATACGAACAACATCCTGCACAGCAATATTTTCTGGATGAGGCAGTGGATATCCTCGTTTGGTTTGGTCAACAGTCATTATGTGACAATCACTCTGAGATTTTTTACCTTAGAATAAACAACTGTTCCGCCAAACTAATTTTACCTAGTCTCATTGCCATTAAAGTTGTCAGCACATAGGTTCTCTCTACTAATTTTCTCCAATTGGTTTCTGATGTTAGAATTACTAATTGCCATCCTTTGACAGCTTTGTTCACATATGCTTTAACATCTGCAGTGCCAGGTATTAGCGCATCATATGTTATGGTGATCTTAATTGTTAACTCCCATAACAATAATGCTTCTCGTTACATATCCTCGGACTCCTGAAAAGATTACCTAGAACTAGCTGTAACCAGGATAGAAGAACAAGGACTTTCTCGCCCTCCTTTTAGGCTTGCTTTTACCGTTAGCTCTCCAGATAATCTTTCACGCAGTGCAGTGGTAAATTATCAGACGAAAGTTTTCTTTCCCTCTTCATCTGTTCAAGATAAATTCTACGTGGTATCCGTGCTTACTTTTTTCTTCATTTGTTAAAACTATTAAATCTGATACGTTGTTTACAGTAACTTTCCCAAGATCAATAACATAAGAATTTTCACTAAATTTTGCAGCTAGTAGTCGAAACGTTAAATCTAAATTTTGATGCGGAGTCCAGGTACTTGCATTACTTGATGATAGTAATACTCCTACTTGATATGGCTGGCTTGTTACCCAACGGCTATTTACTACATCATATTTGCCAAGCTCTGCTATTTTTACTGCTGTATCTGCATCATCGGTTAGCAAAACTATTGCATACTCCTCTCCTGCATGGCAAAACACTGGTGACCAAGTGATACGTGTTGCTGTGCCATCTATCTTTATATCTTTTGGCTCAATATAGCTTTCAGCAATGACAGTCTGCGAGGGCATTCCCACTGCTGTTTCTCTAATCTGCACAACAACACGTTTTTTGCCGCTATTTGTGAACCATAGCTCCACACCTCCTATGTGCCTACTCTCATTTAAAGTAAATGTTTGGGCTAAAGGATCAACTCTTCTTGCTGCGATAACTCTTCTTCTCTCTTCTATGGTAATAGTTTTTTTACCAGTATAAGTTGCTTCTCCATAACTGCCTTTATCACCGTAAAACTGTACTAATTTAGTACCTGCTGGAATATTTGCTGGGATTTTTATTTTTCCCTTTAATTTTCCCTGGTTGTTAGCTGTGAGCATATTTTTTACCTCTTACGCAGTAGGCTGAATGAGTTATCTAAGTGAGGAAAGTCACCTCTCCTCACTCGACTTCAGAACCGTACTTGAAACTTTCACCTCATACGGCTCCTCTGTAATTTGGTGCTTGTCATACATATGTACTTGATCATGACAATGCCACATATAACAAGAATAAATTCTCCTATATTATTGTTATTTCTACTTTTATCTTGATGATGTGCTTCTATAATATCATCATACCTAAGAAATGATTGAAACAATGTTTACATTTACTTTGTTGTATCTTCAGTAATTTTATTATTTTGGTGATTTTCTCGAGAGATTCTGTAGCCGTTTTCCCCAATATAACCAATCTCACATCATATGGCGACTTGTCTTGCAGAACTTTGATGTGCCGGATTTAATAGCATGGTCTCCGTGATTAATAAGATACATTCCGTTATTTGACATAAACCTCCAGTTATCGTTCTTATACCTTTTAAAGTATTTATCTTTGATCCAGAACTTTCCTTTGTTATTGTGCCTGTCTGCCATTTCAAAGTTGTTAAACATAATATTATCAAAAGATTTAAAGATCTTACTTGATACTGAATTGTAATATCGACACCATCCACCGATGACCGGATTAAAGATGCCTTATTACAGCTTCGGGTTATTCCAAGCATTCTTTTGGTCTTTGTTTAATATCAATATGCTGTTTCACAGATTTACAACTTGGGTTTTATTATTAACTTGTATGGTCTCTTATGCCGTTTCTTGGATAATGTCGTATTGCTTAAAACCCGAGAAAATCAAAACCTGGTTTCTCTATATTCCAGGGATTTTAATGTATGCTTAATTTTTGTTTTTGATAGGTTCGAATTTTAATCCTATGGTTTTGCTCATTTCCAACTAAAACCTTTGCCTTCAAAACAACTTCTTCACTCTCATGTAAGAATTACAAAATCATCAGCATACGCGAGTATGCTTATTGTTTTGTGCATTTTTATATGATAAGTGACCATATTTCATTTTAAGGTGGAAAAGTTCTTCGCCAAAGTTTTTCTTTGATGTGCTGTCCCAACCCATGTAATGCTGGCATTTGCAAGTAACGGAGAAATTGTCCACTCTTGAATTGTACCACATTTAGTGGAGTTCAAACTTTCTATCTTCCATAACTCCCTGCTCTCAGCCATCCTTTTATTATTTTCTTCAAAGTTGGTGTGGTATTGAGTTTTCTAGCAGTGCGTTATGATCGAAATGCTATCAAAGCAACTAGAAATATCGGCATCAGAAGTATGTATGCTGTTTTCCTTCCAGAAGTGCGATGAATATGGCTTCTATCGCATCCTGACGCCGTCTACCAGGTCTAAAACCATAAGTGTTTGGCTCAAATTTTGCCTCATTCTGGTTCTATTGCCATCTTAACAGAAGTGTTTGCTTTGCTCGATCTGCTATTGTGGGTATCCCAAATGGACGTTGCTCCAGCAGTTTGCTAGGTTTGGAATCAGACTCGTCTTGATGGTTTTGCTTTCTCTAATATCTAAAAGAATGTGCTAGTTGCAGCCCAGCTTTTCTTTTGATTGAGATTAACTTTTCAAATCATACTATGCAGTCTTTTCCCTATTGTCTTGGGTTGCTTTTCTGACAACTGAGCATTCTTCCACTTGTTGATTTAATGCCTTTGAAGATTGTGCATCTTTTTGATATTGTTACATTTTGAAGCTCAGTAGAATTCGCTTTTGTAGCTTAAACGAAGATTTCTCTAGCTTGCGCCAGAGGTTTCGTTCCATTCATACCTAACATTTTATTTGGTTCATAACATATTAACCACTACCTAACTACCTTCCAAACTATAGTGTCCCGTCAGCGCTATCCTAGAAAGTATTACCTTAGGCATTGGCTTTTTGGACAATCCTTTCACATAAACTTGCGGTTATTTCACCTGCTCATTACACTAAAAAGTGATAATAAGAACTTTTATGTGATTACCCCGTTAAAACTTCGTTTCATGTTGAATTTAGGTTCTTACTTTTTGCCGGGAGACAAGTTACATCTTGATCAATCGCATAAACTTGTTGATCACCTATTTCTCCATTGTACCCTTTTGGTTTATGCGTATCAACCTTTTCGCATATCTTCGATAACGACTTAATTCAAGCATAGTTCCTTTCGTAACCTTATCTGCTCTTCTTGAAGGGATTTACCATTGGGTTTTGAGTATTACTCCTTTTAACCCATGCTTGCATCCTAAAGGTTGCCAATCTTTAAAATATGGGTTACAATTTCAACCAGATGTTATGGTGGATGGAATTTAACCATCACGATTTCATGACTCCCAGGTCGCACTTATGCGGTCTAATTCCAATTTACTTAATAAATACGGATATGTATCTGATACAAATGGATTGTCTCACCAACAAATGGGAATGTATGATGATTTAGGAAGATATGAAGTTGCTGATGAAGATATGATGTACCAAAAAAACTATGGTATTATTAGTGATAGTTAAAAAAAGTAACAAATCTGACTGGAGATACAGCAAAGATTATAGCAGATCACCTTATTAAACCTGTTAGTGATCAGGTTGCAAAGCAAATCGTTGTTCCATTAGGAACAGAGATTATAAGTAAAATTGTCGTACCTATTACAAAGAAAGTTGCAGAACAAAATCAAGACATGATAAAAGAGCTAACAGATAAACTCATGGTTCGCGTGGAAGATTTTGCTCGGTTACAAATAGAAAAATTAAAAGAAGACGTGAAGCAAGAGATAACATCAATACCAGGTAAAGTTTTAGAGAAGATAAAACCTTCTTCATGGCTTTCATGGAAAGCAGAAAGTTTGGATGAAGCTTATTCTGACACTTATGTACCAAATGATATAGATGAATTTGCATGGTAGAGCTTCAAGGTTTAGCAAAATGTTTTTTGGTTTATATTCGCTTGAGGTTAACATCATTGGCCTTAAGCTTTTTTTATGGAATTAATAGATTTCTTGCATAACCAGCCAACTTGGTATCCAATAAGAAAATCTTAATTCCAGCGTCACGAGCTGGAACTCTTTGAATTCCAGTTATGCAAGAAATCTAATACCAAAATGTTAAATGATCTTACTGTATATCTACAAATTCTTCCTGTGATTTTCAACTCTAGAGGTTATGTTTAAATTATAATATCTACCAAAAAAATAGTCATTTTGCTTGGATATTTGATATAATTCAGATCTATTAAAGCAAAAGCATGAATGAAGTAATAACATTTGGTTGTCGTCTAAATTTCTACGAGAGTGAGTTAATCAAAGAAGCATTAAAAAAAGCAAAGAGAGAAAATGTTGTTGTGGTGCATAGCTGTGCAGTGACAAATGAAGCAGAACGTCAAGTAAAGCAAAAAATACGTAAGATCTATAAGAATGACCCAAGTAAAGAAATTATCGTAGTTGGCTGCGCTGTTCAATTAGATCCTAAATCGTATAGTGATATTCCTGGTGTAAGTAAAGTGCTAGGTAATCAAGACAAACTAAGAGCTGAAAATTATCTATTAAATAATGATGAAATCTTAGTCAGTGATAACCAAGTAGAACCTATTCTCATTAATGGATTTGAAGATAAATCAAGGGCATTTATTGAAATTCAAAATGGTTGTAATCATAGCTGCACATTTTGCTCAATTACTGAGGCAAGAGGGAATAATCGATCTGTGCCAGTAAACAATATTATAGAGCAAATTAAGATTTTTATAGAAAATGGGTATCAAGAAGTGGTGTTTACAGGTGTTGATATTACTGACTTTGGTACAGATTTGTTTGGTAAGCAATCACTTGGTTCGATGGTTAGGAGAGTTTTAAAGGATATACCACAGTTAAAGAGGCTAAGACTTTCCTCTATTGATGTTGCTGAAGTTGATGATGAATTAATGGATTTAATAGCTAATGAGCCAAGACTTATGCCTCACTTACACTTGAGTCTACAGTCTGGTAATAATTTAATACTAAAGAGAATGAAACGTCGTCACAACAGAGAACAAGTAATAGAATTTTGTCATAAAATGAAGAGCTTAAGACCTAATATAGCATTTGGTGCTGATATTATTGCTGGATTTCCAACAGAAACTGATGAAATGTTTCAGGATACAGTTGATTTACTGAAAAAAATAAATGTAGTTTATCTACATGCTTTTCCATATTCAGAGCGGAAAAACACACCTGCTGCACGGATGCCACAAATACCAGAGAATGTACGTAAAGAACGAGTAAAGCATCTAAGAGAAATGAATAAAGAAATGATGAGCAGTTTTTATCAATCTTTGGTCGGCACTGAACAAAGCGTTCTAGTTGAACAAAATCATGTCGGTAGAGCGGAAAATTTTGCACTAATAAAACTTACATCACAAATCCAGGCTAAAAGTATTGTGAAAGCTCATGTTACAGGAATAGAAAGTAATTGTTTAATTGGAAATATTATTTCTTAATTTTTGTATATTAAAGGAATATATGATATAGTAGTTATACTATAAGTGATAATTCATTTATGATAATTAGAATATCTATTGCTTTATTTTTTATCTTCATTCCGTGTGTCTATTTTTTTATTACTTATATCAGTAACAATACACACATTGAGCAAGTACAACCGTTAAAATTAGAAACAGATAATAATGAAAGTGTGATACGTTCTCAAGAGGTTGCTGAAGAAGAAATACCAATAAAATATCAAGAAGTTGAAAGTGATCCACCTTCTATTCTCCAAGTAACTGATCAGAAAAATATGTGGCCACGTATTACAGATCAAGCTGATAATGAGCAGATTACAAAGGAAAAATCAAAAAAACTTGATTTTTATGTTAGTGCTAACGGTGGTAAGATATATAATGATAATTCAAAAACATTTGTAAAGGGCATTAAAGAAATAGGGCAATGGTTTATTGATTTAATTGATACAACTGATCCTCAGCTTTCTTGGGACTCCAAATTAGGATTAATACTTGTCAAAGCGGGATTAGTAGATGAAATTGAGAATATACTGAAGTTTAAGGGTGAAATTGATTTCCAGTGGCTTAGGGGCGTATCTTTAGGTTACTATGCTGGAGAAAATGGCCGAGTTGATTTTGAAGCTATGTATTCTACAGCCAATATTGAAGATAGTAACTATCCTCCATTATTTGATAAATCAGCAAGCGTGTTTGCATTTTTATTAAACTTCTATTATAACTCCAGCATTCGAGATACACAATTTGCTCCGTACATTGGTCTTGGTATAGGGCCAACAGTTTTTAGATTAAAAAAGATTAATGGGTCACCAGAAAATTCAATGCCACTGAATGTTCCTTGGTTTGCTTATCAAATAAAGCTTGGTGTTGACTACTCAATAATCCCAGAAGTTAAAACCTTTTTCGGCTATCGTTACTTTAGTATCCCAATACCTATTGCAGATGATATATCCACTCATAATATTGAAGTTGGTTTGATGTTGAATTTCTAGTAATAATATCTGTTCAAGGGCATCTGAAGCAAAAGTGGTCAGTGCTTGCCATTAGACTTCTTGGATAACTTAAGAAACAAGTAGTAGAAGCAATATTAGGGAAGGTATAAATTTTGAGCATGTAAGTAAACTTGATGAAGAGAAGCTTCGAAGACTAAGAGGAGTAAAAAGAAAAACATTGGAAAAATAATAGAAATTTTAATAGAGGAAGAGGCCAAGAAAAAGGCAAGAGGAGGAAAACCAAATAAACAATGCATATTTATTAATAGCACTCGAATATTTGTGTAAATACCGTACATATTTCCATATAGCGCAAAGCTATGGAATAAGTGAAAGTATTGCTAACGGATGAATAGAAGATGCATTGATAAAACATTCAGATTTCAGGAAGATAAAGAGCTATTAAAGTCAAATGTAGAATACGAGATTTTAGTAATATAGCTAACCGAAGTAAGATTTGCCCGAGCACTGAAAGACAAAATCAATAGCCGAATTAATATTGGGCCAAAAGGTTTGTAGAGCCTTTCTTATGGCGTGCTTGATCAGAATCGGATTTAAATCTGGCGAGTATGGAGGCAAGAACAAAATTTTACACCCAATATTTTCTATCAAATTTTTCGTCCTTGCAGATTCTCGCATTGTCGAGAACAATAGTCTGTCCAGGTTTAAATACAGGAACAAGTACATTTTCTACATAAGCATCAAAAATCTCGCTGTTGCAGTAGCCTTCAGGAAGCTTTAACTTTTCCTTCATTCAGTGCTCCAATCATGCTTACCCTCTTTCTTTTAAACCCTGGGCAAATAACCTCTTTGAGACTACCCATATTCATAAAATTCATTGTCCTCCATTCCAGACTCATCTATGTATATCAAGTTTTCTTTATTTATTTCTTCTACTTTTTTTATGAACTCTTTGCGTTTCTCTTTATCTCTTTCTCGATAAAGAAAAGTTTTTTTATATGTATAGTTTACTTTGCTAAGGTAGTTATATACTGTGTTTCTACACATATTACCAAATTCTTCAATTATCTTTTCAATTCTAATATCCTGATTTCCATCCAGAAATTTGATAAATCTATCCATATCTTTAATCTTATGGCCATATCCTTTGTGATAACCTGAATATGGTTTCTGTTTCTTCTTTCCTTTTCCTCCACAAATATATTGGTTTTATGCTCACTAAATTGGTGAGCATGTTACAACGTTTTTGACGACGAAAAGACTGGATAGCTACTTTCACGACAACCATTTAGTTGTCTTTTCTCGTCTATCTTATTTTGTCACTCTGCTGAACAGATACTAAAGTACTAGCTTTTGTGAGTTGATGCACAATTCTATCAGAAGTTTTGTGACTATAATTGCAGAAAACATCGAGCACAGGATTCCTATCGATAAAGTGACAGAAAACCCTCTAATTGCTCCACTACCAATAATGAACATTATTCCTGCAGCAATCAGTGTAGTGAGGTTTGAATCAAGGATTGTTTTTATTGCGTTTTTAAATCCTTCTTCAATGGCACGAGCTGTTCTTTTTCCTGTTTTTATTTCTTCGCGAATGCGTTCAAATATTAAAACATTTGCATCCACCGACATGCCAACAGTTAGTGCAATTCCAGCAATTCCAGGTAGAGTAAGAGTTGCTTCAAGTAGAGTGAGAATGAGTAATATAGAGACTACATTAAAAAACAGTGCAATAGAGGCCAATAAGCCTAACTTGCCATAAATAATCATTATAAGTAAGGCAACAGCTGTAATTGAAATTATTGCTGCTATTTCTCCTGCTTTTATTGACTCTTCTCCAAGGCTTGGACCAATGTTTTTTTCTTCAATTATTTTAAGTGGTGCGGGTAGTGCACCTGATTTTAAAAGTATTGCAAGTTCACTCGCTTGTTTTTCAGTAAAATTACCGCTAATTTCTCCCTCTCCATTTAGAATTGGTTCACGTATCGTTGGCACAGTTAAGACTGTGTTATCTAGAACAATTGCAAAGGGCTTTCCTACATTTTCTTTAGTGATTTTTGCAAATCTTTTACTTGCTACGCTGTCAAACTTGAAGTGTACTTTTGGTTTACCTAAATTGCCGAATCTAACTGATGCATTGACCAGTGAATCACCGCCTATTTCAGTCTTGCGGAATATTGGATAAGAATTGCCTAAAGAATCCTTGAGCATTACAGTGGTTTCATGGTCTATATCTTGCAACTTTGTTACGTTAGTGTTTGCCAAGTGGAAAGCTAGCTTAGCTGTTTTGCCAAGCAGAGATTTTATCTGCTGAGTGTCTTCTACTCCAGGTACTTGAACTAATATCTTATTTTGCCCTTGTTTTTGTACACTTACTTCCTTTGTACCAAGCTTATCTAGGCGTCTTTGAACATTAATTATCGATTCAGAAACTACTTCATTGATTAGAGAGTTTTTATAGTTAGGTTTATATGCAATGAAAATTGAAGCATCTTTTCTATTTAGCTCTAAATTTGGGTTTATTTTATGGATTAACGTTGAAACTTTTTTGTAATCATTGATATTACTTAAAGTTACAATTACTTGTTTATTGCTTTCTATGCTAGATTCAATTTTTTGTGTTAACAGACCTTCTTTTATCTCATCGGCTAGCATACTTAATTTCTCTTTGAAATAGAAATCTAAGTCTACATTCAGGAGCAGAGATGACCCACCTTTTAAATCAAGTCCTAGATTTATTCTTTTTTTTGAGGTGAAAAACTTATTATCAAAGAAATTTGGTAGTATTATATATAAAGATAGTAGAAAAATTAGTAATACTGAAAGAGATTTAACTATGAGCTTGCTTGGCATAAATTTAAACTACACTAGTTATAGTGTAAACTGAATAGCCGCTGACTACAAGCACCTAAATAAAGAGACTCTAAAGCCTTAATCTATAGGGTATCCGTTGAGATGTATGGCAAATCAGTGCTTTCTTTTTTGTCATGCAAGTAGCTGATCTCTATGATGATGTCATCCCAGTGCCCAGACACTGGGATCCATTCTTTTTTTACTAGATTCCAGCATCAAGTGCTGGAATGACACCATTTATTTCTATGGTTGTCTTATCTGTCTATCTTATTTTGCCACTCTGCTGAACGGATATTCTATAGGTAGTGTTTTATACTACACTTTGCTCTTCTGAAACATCATTTACTAAAGCGTTATAAACATATGAATTAGGCTCAGAGCTAGCTTTAAGATTCTCTATTTGTTTATTTTTTCTAATGTTATCAATTGAAAGGTAAGTATATAGACCTCCTATTGAAAGACTAGCTATTGTAGCTGGTATATGAGTAGCAAGAAATTCACCATAACTTTCATCTCTCCAATGAGGCTGATCAGATAGGGAAGGGTGAGTGAAAAATGCGTGAGTTGCTGCTGCTGCACTTAGTACTGTTATAGTACCAATGAAAGCAGTACCTACAATAGGTAAAATATTCTTTTTATTAAATCTGCCGTTAGAATCTTTTAAAACATCAAACATAAACACCCCTTAGTTACTAAATATGTGTGATACTATATGCTTATTATAGAATATTCAATAACTAAATTGGAGATAATAAAAAATGGGCTAGAATATAGACATACAATATGAAGTAAAATGTATGCTAGTTAAAATAGGCACCAGAGGAAGCATTCTTGCGGTTGCTCAAGCTTTGGAAGCAAAACAAAAATTGTTGGAATCTTTTCCTAATCTATCTATCGAGATCATTAAAATAAAAACTTCTGGTGATAAATATGCTAATGTAAACCTTGCTGAAATGGGAGGTAAAGGACTTTTTCTCAGAGAAATTGAGGCCGAACTACTTGAGAATAATATAGATATGGCAGTTCATTCGCTGAAAGATGTGCCTGCATTTTTCTCGAAGGATTTGGCAATTCCTTGTGTTTTAGAGAGGTTAAGTCCATGTGATGCATTTGTTTCTCATAAATATGAAAGCCTAAAATATTTGCCACAGCAGGCTATGATTGCAACTTCTTCAATAAGGAGAAAAGTTCAGTTGTTAAATTTTAGGCCAGACTTAAATATAGTGCCACTGCGCGGAAATGTGACAACTAGACTGGAGAATCAAAATTTTGACGGAATAATTCTAGCTGAAGCAGGACTGATAAGATTAAAAAAACATCACTTAATTAAAGAGGTATTACCACCAAAAGTCATGTTAAGCGCGGTAGGGCAGGGGGCGATTTGCATTCAATGTCGAAAGAATGATGTAAAAGTTATCGATCTTTTAGAGAAAATTAATAATAATATGTCTTTTATAAGGGCAAAATCAGAGCGCAGTTTCATGAAGACAGTAAATGGTTCATGCTTTACGCCGCTTGCAGCCTTGGCAGAATATGTGAGTGAAAACATGCTGCATCTTTACTGTATGTTAGCCGACGAGAGAGGTATATACTTTACTGAGCGCACTTCGTTTGTAGAAGATGCAGAAAAAATGGGTATGGATGCAGGATTAGAGTTAAAATCAAAATGCTTATAAGCTTACCTAAAGTACGTGGAATCTATCGATACAATGTTTTAATGTCTAAAACGACATGGTTAAATGTTGGTGGTCAAGCTGATGTACTGTTTAAGCCACATGACGTTGAAGATCTAATGTGCTTGATAAAAGATACTGAGTTACCAATTAGCATTATCGGTGCAACATCTAACATAATAGTGCAAGATAGTGGCATTCGAGGAATAACGGTAAAATTAGGTAAGGAATTTGCGTATATTAAATGTAAAGATAATAGCTCCATAATTGCGGGTGGTGCCGCGCTGCTTAGTAACCTTGCATACTTTGCAGGGGAACAAGAAATTAGCGGACTTGAGTTTCTTGCTGGAATTCCAGGAACAGTTGGCGGTGGAATAGAAATGAATGCAGGTGCATATGGTAGTGATATTGCAAGTGTTGTACAGTCGATAAGAGCAGTAAATTTAGAAGATGGAAATTTATATGAATTCTCCAGCGAAGAAATGGGATATTTTTATCGTGGACACAGTCTAAAAGGCAGGTGGATTTTTATTGAAGCTGAATTTAAAGGAGTAAGTTCAGAGTATGAGCTTATATTGCAAAGGTTGAAGGAAGTTATTGATAAAAAAAATAAAAGCCAACCAGTAAGAGGAAAAACTGCTGGATGCATATTTAAAAATCCAGTAGGCTGCAAGGCATGGAAACTGATTGATGAGTCCGGCTGCCGAGGATTAAATAACGGTAGAGCTAAAATTTCTAAGAAACATTGTAATTTTCTGCTCAATTACAATAATGCAACTGCATTTGACTTAGAAAACCTTGGCAACAGAGTAAAAGATGCAGTAAAAGATAAATTTAACATTGAACTTGAGTGGGAGATAAGGGTTTTGGGTGGATAGCTGCTTCCGGTTATTTTGACCTAATTCCAAAAATTATTGTATAATACGGTTTTGAGGTCTTATTTTCGATGCGCAAACTTGCAATACTCTTTTCTATATTGCTTGCAGTCGTTGCTTACTATTTAAACAATGAAGTGATATTTGAAGTTGCAAAGCTATTTAGCGATATATTCATCAGTCTGTTGAAATTGATTAGCTTACCTTTAGTTTTTCTATCTATCGTGTCCACAATTTCCGGGCTTAAAGACTCGATTGAAATTAAAGTCTTACTTAAGAAAACACTATTTTATACGCTGCTTACAACCATTATAGCTGCATTTGTTGCGCTATCTTTCTATTTACTCGTGGATCCAGTAAGAAAAAATTTCATAAGTAATACGATAGAGAGTGTCAGTGATAGCAATCACAATTACTTTTCATACTTAAAATCACTCATTCCATCAAATTTTGTGCAAGTTTTTCTTGAAAATAACGTTATTGGCAGCATATTGATTGCTTTTTTGATGGGTGGAGCTATTGTTTCGCTCTCAAAAGAAAAACAGGATATATTACACCAAATATTCTCTGCACTGTTTGATACACTTCTTAAAATTGCTCAAGGGTTATTAAAGTTTATTCCTCTTGCTGTATGGTCTTTTATCACATGTTTTTTATACGAGTTAAAAGGTGGCAGCGAATTCCATAGTCTTTTTTGGTATTTTGCTTGCATAATGTCTGCAAATTTCGTGCAAGCATTTGTGATTTTGCCACTACTCATGTGGTATAAAGGTATATCACCAATTCAGACGATGAAGGGAGTTATGCCAGCACTCACACTTGCGTTTTTTTCTAAATCATCCAGTGCGACACTACCGACAACCATAGACTGTGTGCAAAATCAGCTAAAGGTACCAAAAAAATTATCGTCTTTTATTCTACCAATATGCACAACAGTCAATATGAATGCGTGTGCTGCATTTATTTTAATCACAGTGATGTTTGTTGCGGAGATGAATGGGCACACATTTTCCTTAAGTGAGATGTTCATATGGATTTTCTTAGCTACAGGAGCTGCAATTGGCAACGCTGGAGTGCCGATGGGGTGCTATTTTATGGCAACTAGTTATCTGGTATCAATGAACGTTCCTTTGTACATTATGGGGCTGATTTTACCTATTTATACAATCATTGATATGTTTGAAACTGCAATAAATGTTTGGTCTGATGTCTGTGTAACGCAGATAATTAATAAAGAATGTAAAACTTAGAATGATACTAGACAATCCGATAATAAAAGAGTTTGAAGAGGCTGGTGCGATTTTGCACGGACATTTTGTACTCTCGTCAGGGCTGCACAGCAACACTTACATACAATGCGCTAAAATTTTTGAAAATCCAAGCAGAGCGATGAAGGTTTGTGAGCTATTGGCAAATAAAATAAGAAAAGAGCTTGTTGAACCCATAGACTTAATACTATCTCCTGCAATTGGTGGAATAATTGTGGGTTATGAGATTGGTAGACAGCTTGGAATGAGAACAATTTTTTGTGAGCGTGTTAATGGTAAGTTTGAGTTACGCCGTGGGTTTGAGATTAAACAAGGTGAGAAGATATTACTAATTGAAGATGTGATTACCACAGGTAAATCTTCACTTGAAGCAGTAAAATGTGCAGAAGAGAAGGGGGGTAAAGTTGTTGCTGAAGCTTCTTTGATAAAGAGAAGTAGTGAAACAAAACTACCTTTTTCTATTATATCTTTGATTGAACTGAACATTCAAAACTATAGCGAGAAAGAACTGCCAAGTGAGTTAAAACAATTACCCATAACGAAACCTGGGAGTAGAGAATATTTAACAAAGTAATTCTATATAGTATATTTTCTCTTGATTTAGCTAAGGGTTTTATGGGTTTTTTAAATTTTGCCCATAAAACCCCTTTCATGATTAAAAATACACTAAATCTTGGTTTTCACATGTTCCATCTCGTGCAGCAGAAAACAATAAGTCTGCACTCTCATTCAAACTATTTGCAGCAGTCTTTAAAACCTCAGATTTTGCTTCTATGAGTTCGCATTCAATCTTGTCTATTCTTGTATCCAAATCCCTATGTGCATTTTCGATTAACTTATTCATTTCATATTTTAAAAGTTTGCTTGATTTTTCACTTTGTTCAGTGAGAAAATCATCTATTTTGCTTGTGATTTCAGGTTTGATAAGACTTTCAATTTTTTCTTCAGTGTATTTTTTTACTGCTTCTTCTACCTGAGTTTTTATTTCTGGCTTTAGCAAATCTGTAACTTCTGGTCCTACTTTTTTTATTGCTTTTTCAGCTGCATTTTTCGCTGCTTTTTCAGCATTTGCTTCTACTGACTTTACTGTCTTATCAATCGAATTCAATATTTTTTTTCTATTTCATTAGCTTTTTGGTTAGCTACTCTATTAGCTTTATCTTCAGCTAAAGTCAGCATTTTTCCTTCAATTTTTTTTACTTCATCTTGAGCTGCTTTTCTAGCTTCTAGTTTTAAGTCATTACCCATTTTAGATATTACTTGTTCTGCAGCTTTTTTTGCTGCTTTATCTACGCCAAACCAGCCTCCTAATGTATCACTCACACCATATGCTAAAGGTTCAGAGCTTGGTTGATCGCTCCAATTTTTGTAATCGTATTTTCTCATAATATACTCCTTAATTTGAAAATAATACTAATATTAGTATTTAAATATAAATATTATATTAACGTTAGCATGATGGCTTTTCAGGGTAGTAGTATAAATTTATAGCACCCTTTAAAAAAAATTCATGACTTGACTACAAAGAGCATTATATTGGTATCATGACTGACTTGGAAAAGATGAGAGAAAAACTGCAAAATCAAATTAATTATCATAATATTTTATATTATCAAAAAAGTAAGCCAGAGATAAGTGATGCTGAATATGATGAACTGAAGAAAAAGTTAGCTTCAATAGAGGCACAACTTCCACAAGGTTATGCAACACAAGATAGTGTTGGCGCTCCCCCTGATGAGAGGTTTTCTAAGGTGGAACATCAAGAACCTATGCTTTCTCTTGAAAATGCTTACGATGAACAAGGTGTAGAGAAGTTTTTGTCTAAAATAAAGAGGTTTTTAATTGAAGACGAAATAAAGATATTATGTGAGCCAAAAATTGATGGATTGTCATTTTCTGCAATTTATGAAGATGGGAAATTTGTTAAAGCTGCAACTCGAGGTGACGGTTTTGTAGGAGAGGATGTTACTCACAATGTTGCAACAATAAAAGGCTTTCCTAAGTTTTTGCAAGATGTGCAAGGAAGACTAGAAGTAAGAGGTGAAATATATATCAGTAACAGTGACTTTCTAAAGTTAAATGAAAATAATGAATTCGCTAATCCTCGAAATGCAGCTGCTGGTTCTTTAAAGCAATTGAATGCGAACATTACAGCAAAAAGGCCTCTTAGATATTTTGCTTATTCTTTAATTGGTGGAATAGAGAAAAGTCAAAGTGAGATACTAGAAAAGCTTGAGAAATTTGGTTTTTGCGTAAATGAGCATCGTTCCTTAACAAGTAGTTTGAATGGAATGCTAAAGTTCTATAACGAGATCTATGATTGTCGTTATAACTTGGATTATGATATCGATGGGATAGTCTATAAAGTGAATGATTTGGTGCTACAAAGTCGTCTGGGAAGTACACACAAAGCGCCACGCTCAGCACTTGCATATAAGTTTTCTGCGATTTATGCGAAGACAAAGTTAAATAAAATATTTATACAGGTGGGTAGAACGGGGGTTTTAACTCCAGTTGCAGATTTAGTACCAGTCAATATTGGTGGAGTATTAGTTAGCAGAGCAAGTCTACATAACCAAGATGAGATAAAACGTAAAGATATAAGAGAGGGAGATGTTGTAACAATTAAAAGGGCTGGGGATGTAATTCCTCAAATTGTCAAAGTAGATGAAGGTTCTCGTCATACAAATATGCCTGAATTTGTTTTTCCTGACATATGTCCTGAATGTGGTAGTAAAGTGCAGATTGAAGGAGTGGCAGTAAGATGTCCTGAAGAATTTAATTGCAAGGCTCAAATAGTAGAAAAACTAAAACATTTTGTGTCAAAAGATGCATTTGACATTGTTGGCCTTGGTGAAAAACAAATAAAGTTTTTTTATGATCTTAGCCTAATAAGACAAATTCCAGACATTTTTATTTTAGAGGAAAGATTAAAAGAGTTTTCCTTAAAAGAGCATCATGGTTGGGGCGAGAAGTCAATAGCTAATCTATTAAGTGCTATACAAAACAGAAGAGTAATCACTCTAGATAGGTTCATATTTTCTTTGGGTATCAGATTTATCGGCCAAGTTGCAGCAGAATTGCTCGCAAATTATTATGTATCTTATGATAACTGGTATAATTCGATGTCATCAAATGATGTTGAGTTGGTAGGTATAGATGGTATAGGAGAAAAAGTAGCTGAATCTTTAAAATCTTTTTTTTCTCAGGAACGTAACATTAAAATGTTAAATGATCTTACTGCATATCTGCAAATTCTTCCCGTGAGCTCCAACTCTAGCGATTCTTTTTTGAATAACAAAATTATAGTGTTTACTGGTAAGCTACGTGCTATGAGCAGAGGGGAGGCAAAAGTAAGAGCTAAAGTTTTAGGGGCAAAGATCAGTTCAAGCCTTTCTACTAAAACTGACTATTTAATTGCAGGAGAAGATCCAGGTTCAAAATATAAAAAAGCAATGGAATTGGGTGTGGAAATTTTAGATGAAGAGCAGTGGAACAAATTGTGCTAAACACAACTTAATCTGACGGGAATGAATTAACTGATAGAAGAATTGAAAACTAATATCAGACTCTTATTTAATACAATTGAACACTCCCTTGTAGATATTTCGAAGTGGCTAATCTTCTGCTTGCTGATCCAAATATTAATATTGGTTGTATAAAAGCTATCTATTAACAAGGAAAATAAAGAAGGCAAAGAAAAATTTTCTCAAAAATTTCGACAGGATTACAATTTATTTCAAAAGATAAAAGAAGCATCAAATGAAAAGGATACGGATAAGTCAGATAAATTACTCAAAAAGATAGAAGAATTATTGGAGTCAAAAAACAAACATGGTTTCAAACCAAGCTTAAACTACTCTCTAGATGGTAATGATAAAAATACGACTATTGAAATTGCTATTAAAGCTGGTGGAAAGTTACTGCAGCTTTTATATGATTATGCTGAGAAGGATATAGATGCAGACACTGAAATATTTAAACGACCCAAACATGCTAAAGAAAACTCTCAGTCTAAGAGAGATCTTTGTGATGTTTCTGTTTTTAAACATTCTACTCCAGATCAAGGCTTTTTGTTTAGTAATGGTTAATGTGTACTAGACACAACTTAATCTGACAGGTAAGAATTAACTGACAGAAGAATTGAGGTAGTTAAAACTAATATCAGTCTTTTGTTTAATGTTACTAATATTTTTCTGAAAAGCAATTTGTTTGCTATCAAGAAAAGTTTGCATAGGAGTTTTGCCAAAGCAATATTTGCCTGAAAGAGGCCTTGTCTCATTGTAAGAACTCAGCCAATGATCAACATCAATCTGCAGATCTTCCGGGAGTGTTAAATAAACTGTGTCAAACCAAGAAATAAAAATATAATTGATATAAAAAAATGGAGGTTTGACATGAGTCAAGTAAACAGAACTACCGGTTTGGTAGACTATAAAGAACTGGAAGCAAATATTCTATCATCGATAAGAGAAGGAAGGCCGCTGACGGGAAGAGATGGAGCATTAACACCGTTTATAAAAAGGTTGCTAGAGGCAAGTCTGGAAGGTGAAATAGAAAGCCACATGTCAGCTAAAAGTGAAGAAAATAACCGAAGAAATGGGAGAAACGCAAAAACTTTACGCACGAGTGGAGGCTCATTTGAGTTGTTAACACCTAGAGACAGGGAAGGAAGCTTTGAACCCCAAATAGTTAGAAAAAGACAAACAAGCCTACATCCAGAACTTGAAGCAAAGGTCTTAAGCACATTTGCCAGTGGCATGGGATACAGAGATATAGCGTCACATATTGAGGAAATTTACGATCACAAAATATCGGCGGCAGAGATATCAAGTATTACTGACAAACTGCTACCAGTAATCAACGAATGGCGTAGTCGTCCGCTGCAGTCTGTATATCCGATAGTTTTCATGGACGGAATATTTTTTAAAGTCAAGGAGGACGGGCATTGTGTAAGTAAATGTATGTATAATATATTAGGTATAGATCAAAATGGCAGAAAAGAAGTATTAGGTTTTTATTTAGCTGAAAGTGAAGGAGCTAACTTCTGGTTGGGAGTACTAAATGATCTCAAAGAGAGAGGAGTGGAAGATATTCTAATTGCATGTGTAGATGGGCTAAAAAGCTTTCCTGCAGCAATAAACGGTGTGTTCCCTAATGCAGAAGTGCAGATGTGTATAGTGCATCAGATACGTAACTCACTGAAGTATGTAGCTAGTAAAGATGCAAAGAGTTTTTTGAGTGATTTAAAGAAGGTATATCAAGCTTCAAGTAAGGAAATTGCCGAGAATTATCTGTTGGAATTAGATGAAAAATGGGGCACAAAGTACCCTATGGTTATAAAATCTTGGCAGAATAATTGGGAAAACCTATCTGGTTATTTTAAGTATTCCGATCCAGTTAGGAGGATAATCTATACTACTAATCCCATAGAGGGGCTACATAGGCAAATTAGGAAATTCACCAAAACCAAGGGCTCATTTACCAACACAAACGCCTTGTACAAACAGGTATATTGTGCTATAAAAAAAGTAGAGCAAAAATGGGTAATGGCTTTGCCTAATTGGGCATTAACTATATCTCAGCTCGATATTTTCTTTCCCAACAGATTGAAAATTCAGTTGAGCTAAAAATGTGGTTTGACACAGTTTATTTAACACTCCCTGATTCAGAAAAAACAAATTATCGGAGCTAATGACAATGTTTCTACTTTTGAGAATTTTGCTATGTTAATGGCTTCATAACTCCTATATTTAATGATCTTCTTTCCTATGGTTTATAGATTCGACAGAACCGCCTGATCTACCTACTGAGATTATTTCCAAGCTTAGTTACTCCTATATCAGAAAGACATGTTGACACTTTATCCTTTGGTAGAACATTTGTACAAAAGCACTCCTTGCACTTTTCTAAAACGTCATCTAACCCAATATTACCACTAAACTCAACTCCTCTTCTGAAGCTTTCTACTATTTCTGAGTGTGCACTTTTAACTTCAGTACGTATTCTATCCTATTCTTTTGAATCTAGGTCTCTTATTTTCTTCTCTACAAATGAATCAAATTTCTTAAGCGTAAACCTAACTGCAATATTGATATCTGATACAACTTTTATTCCTTTGCTTGTTAAATCCTGAAAGCGTTTGCTTGGAGTATTGTCTATAGCCTCAGCAACACAGCTAGCAAAAGCAATGTTCTCATTGCTCAAAAAACTATCAGGACTGCTTGCTGAGTGGAAAATAGATTGCTGAACAGAAGGTAAAGCAGGGGGGCATTGTAGAATAAGTTACTGAGTGCAGCAGCAGTTGAAGCTCCCATCCGACTAAATATACTATTAATAAAAGAAGTAGGTTTGACTGCACTGCCACCTACCACATCTGCAGTATTGCCAGCTTCTAACGCTTTAAGATTTCTAGTGGGTAATATTGCTTTATAATCAAACCTAACATCACCTTGCAACATAGATAATATTTTTTCTATTATATGGTTTTCACACATAAGCTCTGGATTGTCTCCTATAACATCAGATGCCGTTTTGTCATCTACATCTTTTATGCTATAGTTAGCATCATTCTCGATGAGAAGTTTTACCATCCCTACTCGACAATTGAAAGATGCTAAGTGCAAAGGTGTCTTACCCCTTATGTCTTGTGAATTGACATCAGCAAGATGAGAAAGTAGAAATTGTCCTGCTTCTTCTCTTCCATATTCAGCAGCAACATGCAAGGCAGTTCTAGAATCTTCACTATTAGCAGCATTAATACTAGCACCACTGGTAACTAAAAGATTCAATATCTCTAAGCTATTTTTTTTAACAGCAAAACTTATAGGTTTCATACCATATTTTTCACCATTAAAAACCTTACTTATACCTATATAAGCTGCAGTCATAATACATTCTTCAGCTTTCGAAAGATTATGCTCTTCTATAGCAGCAAATAATTCATCCGTAAAAACTTCAACCTGTCTGCTCATAAAATACCTCCTAAAAAACAGTATCTCCAGCTTCGTATCATATAATTTAATATGCACAAGTAAAATTTACAGAAAAACCAGAAAATTTCTAATGGTGAACCTGGGAGTATTATTACCACTGCCATTAAGTTAAAGAAAAAAAGAGGTATTAATTACATAATTTGCTGTCCATATTCGTCATTTAATGAAATTAATGCTATGTTTAAGCCAGAAAGTCCATCTGATGCGATAGTCGTGTCAACCGCACCTGTCAAGGTAGCAAGACAGCTAAGGAAGCTAGGATTACCTGATAAAATAAAGTTTAGATTGTGGTCAAGATAGTTCTTTCTTCTGGCGAGATTGAAGTGTTGGCTACATCGTTGTTAGAAGAACAGCAGTTTAAAGTTGAAGAATTTGGAGAGTTATATTATTTACGTTGGGGAGTAGAAACATTTTTTTCCAAACTCAAAGGAAGGTTAGGTTTAGAAAATTTTACAGGTAAAAGTGTTGAAACCATAAAGCAGGATTTTTGGTCAACCATCTTTATTAGCAACTTAGAAAGTATTATGACAGAGGATATAGAAGAGACATTGAACGCGGGTCTAGCCAATTGCAAGTACGAGAAAAGCATCAATAAATCTGTCTCATTTAATGCAATAAAAAATTTAGCTTTCGATGTTTTTTCTACAGAGTCAGACATAGACTGCATTATGGATCGATTATCACAGTTATTTTTGATGAATACTTTAGTAGTGAGAAAAGGAAGGAAGGTCGAGCGTAATAAAGTAACTGATACTCGTTCACTGAACTACCAAAAAAGAACTAGAAAACATGTGTTTTGAACCTAAGATACCTTTTTGTTAGAGGTTACATCTTTCACTCAATAACCTACAGTTGTTATTTTTTCAGTACCTTGAATTTTACTTCCCTCAAGGTTCACCATAATATTTGTCATCATTACAAAATTACTTATATTTTTGGTCGAATTTTAACTCCTATTTCCTTAACTTAATGGCAGTGGGAAAGGGTGGCCCCGGAGGATTGATCTAATCAAATAGCGTCGCAATACAAAGAAGGGCCTTATCAGCAGTTCGTCAGCAATCAAATGAACACCGCACTTGGTAACAACTTACGTGCCAGTGGACTTGTCATCTTTAGGGGGAATGCAGAGTCTTATAGGTGCACATGGTCTTGGTGCGCAGAGTGGTCAGAACCTTGGCAGTGGCTACACTTCTTATGGCAGGTCAATAAATGATCGCTGGCTAGCTATCAATCAGATGCTGGGTGGACTTGGTCAGGGTATAGGGAGAAATTTAGTTTGATTTTTTATGTTATTCTGAAAAAAAAGATATACCATAATTAACATTTAATTGATAATTATATGTTAATATTATACTAATTTTTTAATTAATGAGGATATTATGCTAAAACATACAAAAAATGCTGCTGCATATCGTAATAAAGAAGAGGCGGACAAAGCATATAGTCAGTGCGTAAGAAAATGTGTCAAAGATTCTTTGGGTGATGAAGAACTACGTACTGCATGCATTAAGCAATGTAGAGAAGGTGATTGGAGCTTTGAGAATGCAAAATTGAGTGAGCAATTATCGTTTATAGTAGATCAGTCCTTTGATAAAATTAACGATTTATCTAGCACTCAATTCGATTTATATTCTATATCATCAGATCTATCTCTAATGGGCCTTTAATTACAGTAAAAAAAGAAGATACGTGGTATCTTCTTTTTTTATACTATAGTATTTCCTAAAATGGATGATAAAGTTCCATTATGGTATTACCAACCAAAAGTTGTAAATCTGTATATTTATACATGAGAGGTCTGAGGCGGCTTTTGATGGCATGCCAACAATGTTCTATGGGATTCAAATCTGGTGAATATGTTGGAAGATACAGCACATGACAGCCAAAAGACTCTATTAATGATTTTGTTTTAGTGGTCTTATGAAATGTAGCATTATCCATAACTATGGTTGTGCCAAGTGGCAATTTAGGTAATAACATCTTCTCCAACCATATATTGAATACCTCTTTGTCACACCCACCTTTGAAAGTCATTGGTGCAATAAATCTCATTCCAATCCACCCGGCTACTATACTGATTCTCTCCCGCTGGAATATCTGCATAAATTTTCTTTCCTCTTGGAGCACGTCCATATTCTCGGTATAACTTATTATCAACTCCTGCTTCATCTATATATAAGATGCTGGAATGGTCTATTTTTGAGATTTTATCAATAAATTGCTGCCTATCTTCTTGATTGCGCTCTTGATATAGTGTGACTTTTTTTTAAAGTAATTTTTAGCTGTTTTAGTCTATACCAAATTGAATTTATTCCAAATCCAAGATTTTGTTTCATCTCTGCCAGAGTATGATCTGGATTCTTTGTAACATATTCTTCGAGTATTTTTGGGTCTATTTTTCGAATAAAGCTACCGTTTTTAGATGGCTTTCACCAGCAGCTTTCTTTTTTAACCAGCGGTACAGAGTTGCTATTCCTATCTCCATGAGCTCTGCTATCTCAACCTTTGTCTTCCCTTTTTCTATCATCAATACTGCTTTTTCCCTTAAATCCACACTATATGCCATTATAACTCAAATACTTTATTATACCTTCATCATTTACTTTGGGAAATACTATACTTGTATGAGACTGTGTCATATAGCGAAACTAGATTTCACCTTTACACACCTAGATAAGGGGTAACAGCAGACACTAGAATGACAAAATCGTTATTCTGCTACGCATTATCGCCGTATAACTATAGCTATATATGAACTAAAAAAGTAATATTCACTAGATTTTAATATTTTAGATCTATATTTTAATAAAATATTACAATTAGTATGAATGATCCATTTAAAAGTGAGGATTATAAAAAAAATCTTGATTCTCTGATCAAAGCTATAAAGCTAGGAAATTCAGAGAAACAATATGATAAAACAGTAACAGATTTATCTCATGCTTTAGAGGGTTTTACAGATAAGGCAGAAGATGTAGCTAAGCTTGTTATACGTGATGACTTGAATAATTGTGTAAAGAAGGCAAATAAAAAGCCATTAATTCTTAGGATATTCAATAGAATATTAGGAAGAGATGTTTCGATTAGGAATATAAGTAATTTTATAAAAGATAAATTGCCTCTTTCAACTGCTAGAACAGCAATCGAATATACAGATGTTATTCAAAAAATTTCAGATTTAGAGCGAATAGAAAGAAGTCAAGATAAATATAGGTCATATGGAGTAAATTTAGAAAATAGACAGCAAAAGAAAAATCTCTTATATGAGCGAGAAGATTCAGGTTATGGAGGTTCGTTAAACGAAGATTCTGAGTATGAAGAAATATCAAATTATCAAGAGGAAAAAAGTAAATCTTTAACAAAAGATTTGCGTAATCTACAATCAATTAAAGAGGAGCCGATTTATGCAACAATTCCTAAAGAACATATAGAAGCAAAAAGAGAACATAGGAAGAAACAACAACTTCAATCTCTTGCACCACCAAAACCATCAAGAGTACCACCAGTACCAGAGAAAATGTTTACTATCAATAAAAAAATTAGACAAGAACCGAAAAAAGATAAACCTGCAGTACCACCAAAGCCTAAAGATTTAGGTGAAAAAGTAAGCACAGAGCAAAAAATAGTAGTGGAAAAATCAGCTGAGAGTAACCCTACACTACCACTAAAATCTGAAAATCAAGATGGTAAAGAATCAGCAAAAAAAGCTGATGGACCAAAAGTACTAGTAGTTGCTATGAAAAAAGAAGTGACTCGCGAGAGTAGTAAAGTAAAGGCATTAAAAGAAAGATTTGAGCGAAATCAAGTAAAGAACGTGTTGCCTGCTGAAAACAAAACTGCTTCAGTAACACAAACGGATATCAGTGTGAAGAGAAAACAATCTCGTTCATTTCCAGTAGAGAATAAAAAATCTTCGATCAACCATCTTGCCAGCAAAAATTTACCTTCCACGAATGTAAGTGTAAAAGAAATGGTTAAAAAATTTGAAGGGAGAAAAGGTGAAAGATAGTAATATTTGGGTATTTCCCTACTCATGAAAATTAGCTCTTATCATAACATTTTTACAGCCATAAGAGGAAGTTTTTATAGGATTGGGGCTAAAGAAAACTTGCATGTAAATGTATCAAGGTATAAAATTATAAATATTAAGAACGAATAGGTTAGTTATGAATCTTGTAACAAAATCCGCTATTGATTTTACTGCTTCGGCTGTTCTTACTAGTGGAAGAATAGTTGATGATTTCTGTTTAAGTAAACATATAAAGGATAAGTATGCTGTCCTTTTTTTCTATCCACTTGATTTTACTTTTGTCTGTCCAACTGAGTTGATATCATTTAGCAACAAAATAGAAGATTTTTCAAAACGTAATGTTGAAGTGATAGGAATAAGTATAGATTCAAAATTTTCACACTATAAATGGCGAAACACTCCAGTTAATGATGGTGGTATTGGAGAGGTTAGCTACAATTTAGTGTCTGATATCAAAAAGTCTATATCAAGAGACTATGGGGTCTTGTATGATGACTCAATTGCACTAAGAGCAACTTTTGTTATTGATGATAAATTTGTTGTGCGTCATCAATCGATAAATGATTTACCTTTAGGGCGTAATATCGATGAGTTTATTAGAATTATTGATGCAATAAAACATAATGAAGAGCATGGTGAAGTATGTCCAGCAGGGTGGAAAAAAGGCAAGCCAGCAATGCAGGCAAGCGATGAAGGAGTGGCTGATTATCTAAACTCACACAGTGCAGAATTATAAATTGAGTACAAAAGTTCTTATTATTGGATCTGGAGCAGCGGGTTATGCTGCTGCTATATATGCAGCACGTGCAAATTTAGAGCCAATTGTAGTAGCGGGAATGCAACCTGGTGGTCAGCTTATGATTACTACTGATGTTGAAAACTATCCGGGTTTTGTTTCTATACAAGGACCAGAACTCATGGAACAAAAGAGATTGCATGCAGAGAAGGCGGGAGCAAGAATAATAGACGATGAGATAAAAAGTGTAGAACAACTTGAGGATTCTAATGAGTATAGATTTAGATCTTGTGGTAATGCTAGTGACTACTATTCGAATGCAATTATAATCGCAGCTGGTGCGCAAGCGAAGTGGCTTGGCCTGGAGAGTGAAAAGAAATTTCAAGGTTACGGAGTTTCGGCATGTGCAACTTGTGATGGCGCATTTTTTAGAAATAAAGTTGTAGCTGTGATTGGTGGTGGAAATACTGCCGTTGAAGAGGCAATGTTTTTAACTCGATTTGCTAAAGAAGTTACACTGATACATAGGCGTGATAAATTAAGAGCAGAGAAAGTAATGCAAGACAGGCTCTTTAAAAATGATAAGATAAAGGTAATATGGAATCATACCGTAGAGCAGATTCTTGGAGAGGAAAATCCTAAAAAAGTTACTGGCATTACAATTAAATCGACAGAAACCAAAAAAATCCAGGAATTGAAAGTGGATGGTGTTTTCATTGCAATTGGGCATGCACCAAATACAGGTATTTTTAAGGGCTTTGTTGAAATGGATCAGCAAGGTTATATAATTACGAAACCTGGAACAACTCTAACCAGTAGGGCAGGGGTGTTTGCTGCTGGTGATGTTCAAGATAAGGTATATCGCCAGGCAGTAGTTGCAGCAGGTACAGGGTGCATGGCTGCACTTGATACAGAAAAGTTTTTGGAATCATAATTAGTTCTAAAATTTTTAACTAAATTACTTGCAAATTTCTTTGTTTTTTTTATAATTATGTCAATAAATTATAGGTTGGGGAGAATCTAGTATGCTTTCGGGAAGTAATGTAGATTTTAGAAGAAGGGTTGTTAATGGTACAGAATTACGAGCTCAAAATCAAACAACTTCAGGACAATCAACAACAAAATTATTTAAAGCTATTGATGATGAAAATCTAGGAGATTTTAAACAAGCTCTGGCAGAAGGTGCAAATGTTAATGCGTTTAATGAAGAAGGCATGACACTTTTGATGTCTATTGCTAACATTTACAATGCTAGCAATAATCAGACTGCATTAAAAGACATGGCTAAATTGCTTATACAAAAAAGAAGTATCAATATTAACGCTCAAAGTAAGCAACCTGTTTATAAAGAAATACAAAAGAAAGATCGATTTGGGCGTCTGTTATATTTATTTCGTGGTGAGACAGTGGCAGAAGTGGGAACGTCACAATATATATATTGTAGCAATGGTCAACCTGTAGATAACATCAATGATCAAGGTATACGTATATATTTCAATTACGAATATGACGGTGTAAAGGAGAATGTAAGAACATCCGAGATACAAAGAAATACTGCCTTACATATTGCTTGCCAGACTGCAGCTATAGATATAGTGAAAATATTGCTCACACACCCAGATGTAAAAATTAATATTAAAAATTGTCAAAATAAAGTTCCTATAGATCTTATTTCAAGAGGATTTAATGACACAATAAAGTTAGAATTTGAAAAAGCACGAAAAGGAAAAGAATTATTGAATGCTCTTTCTGGTAGAAAGATTGACCAAGCAAAAATACTATTAAATCAAGATCTCAACCCTAATTGTTGGAAAAGAAATTCAAATGGAGAAATAGAAACACCACTTAGCCTGATTATCAAATCATGTTTACAAGGAATAACACAAGATAACGAGGAAGTATTGACTAAACTTTTAAAACATAAGGAGCTAGATTTTAGTCAAATAAAACCAATACCAGCTATAGAACGAAATCAATGGGTAAAGCAAATAATTGAACGAACTATTAAAGAGCGATTAACTGATACTATTGATAAAAAAGATTTGGATAGTGTGAAAGAATTAGTGAAAGATAACTGTTTCATAAATCATGCAATTGTCACTGCTGCGTTGAGGAATATTCATAATCCAATCGAATCTATTAAAAATTATCTAATTGAGAAATTTCCTGCAACTGTAGAACAGTCTTCAGCAAATGCACATAGTGTTGCTCCGGAAATAAACGATGAGTTTATTGCTCAAGAATTGCAGCGACTTGAAAATCTGGAAGGTGAACTTGAAAGAACAAACGCTCAACTTGCAGAAAAAGAGCAAGAGCTGAATAGGGTCGTAAGTGAAAGAACAAGAGACACTAACAGAATTTCACAGTTAGAAAGGGATTTAAGGCAGGAAAGATCAGCTCAGCAAACAAGGATTAACACTCTCACTAATCAAGTAACTCAACTTACTAGAGAGAAAAGTCAACTTGAAAACCTTAGAAATGAACTTGAAAGAACAAAGGCTCGACTTACAGAAAAAGAGCAAGAGCTGAATAGGGTCGTAAGTGAAAAAACAAGAGACACTAACAAAATTTCACAGTTAGAAAGGGATTTTAGGCAAGAGAGATTAGAACTTCAAGCTCAAAATCAAGACTTAAAGAACAAAAACAAAAAACTTTCAGAAGCAAATATTTACAATAGAAGGCAAAGTAACTATGCTTCTTCCTCTTTTGTGTTATCTGGAGTATTTGCTGTTGGTGCATGTTTAACAATATCTAGTTTAGCAATATGTATCCCACTTGCTGTAGCTACATTTGTCTTTCTTACAATTGGATGCTACTGTTCATATAAAGCAAGTACAGTACTGAGTGATGTGACAAGCACTGAATTTGGTAATGTTATCAGTTTAAGATAGAGTTAAGTTCTTCTCTAAACTCTACTGAAAGTTTTATACATCCTGAAAATACCTTGACAATTCGAGTGAATGTGAACCTGAGTGGTTTCAAGACTTAAATAGTTGTTGTAAACTTGCTTTTATTATCTTTTAGTTCAAGAAATTAGAATTTTAACAATTAGAATTATAATTACAGACCACAATAAAAAATAGATTTTTCCATTTGATCTATTTTTAACTTGTAATTTTTTGTCAGCTATTAGGTTTAATTTTTCTATAAGGCTAAATATCCCTTGGATTGTTTTGATGGGATAAGAGCTTTTAATTTTTTCCCTATACCCTATTTTACTTTCATGTTGACTGTTTATCCATGTTTCAACTACTTTCCACATATTGATTTCTGGATAGACTTTTCTACATGTTCCTTCTAATAAGATCATAGTTTTCTGTAGCAATAATAATTGTGTTTGAACTTTCATATCAAAATCACCAGTTATTTTTAGTAGCTGAGTAAGTAATCGAGCAAATGAAATCTTCTGTATAGGCTGTCCAACAATGGGCTCACCTATTGCTCTGCAAGCTGTAACAAAATTTCTATGCTGTGATGGAACATAACCGGCTCTAAAGTGCATTTTTGCAACGTGATCATAATCCCTATTTAAAAAGCCTTTGAGTATCTCTATAACGTAATAGCATGTCTCACGATCTATTCTACCCATGATTCCACAATCCAGGGCAATAATATTGTTATTACTATCGATCATTAAATTTCCAGGATGCATATCAGCATGAAAAAAACAATCCCTATATATCTGATTACAAAAAGATTCTATAAGATTGATAGCTATTTGCTTTCGGTTATTCAGCTTTTCAACTTCGTATATTGGTATAGCTTCCATCCACTCTAATGTTAAAACCTTTTTTGAAGTTCTACTCCAATCTATTTCAGGTACGTAGAAACCTCTGTCATGTTTAGTATTTTCCTTCAGTTCCGAAGAGTGGGCAGCCTCAAAACGTAGATCTAACTCTAATCGGCAAATTTCAGCAAAAGTTTTGACTAATTCAACTGGCTTCAGCCTTTTTGATTGTTCGCTAAATTTTTCTGCAATTTCTGCAAGCCAAGAAAGCATTTTTATATCCCTTGAGAATGTTTTCTCAATATTTGGCCTCAAAACCTTTACAGCAACTTCCTTACCCTCAATTGTAACTGCTCTATGCACCTGAGAAATTGATGCTGCTGCAATTGGCTTTTCAGAAAAACTTGAAAAAATGTCGCTTAATTTACAATTAAACTCACTTTCTATAGTTTTAACTGCGATTTTATACGAAAATGATGGCAATCTATCACATATCAATAGCAAGTTATTTGTTATGTCCTCATTTAAAATATCAGTGCGTGATGAAATGGATTGCCCAAATTTAATGAACACCGGACCTAATCTTTCAAGAGCACGCTTTAGTTTATGACCTTGTATTTTATTTATTGATTTTTTTGATGGTGGAAGTAAATAAGGTAACACATTGTAGCGTGTTAGCACTGTAGTTATTTGCAGAAGACGTAGAATATTTTGAATCATTTCGCTGCGTAACTGCCAAATATTTCATTTATCTCCATAATTTCATCAGGTTTACCTTGATAATAGATAGTATTATTTATGCAAATTATGTAATCTGAGAATGGTAGAGCAGAGTTAAGGTCATGAGAAGTCATGAGAATCGATACTGATCGTTCTTTTGCGATTTTATTTATAATATCATAAAATTTAGCTCGTGCGTTAATATCCATTGCACTGACTGGCTCATCTAAAATGATCAAATCAGATTCTGAAATTAAACAGCGTGCAAGCAGCAGTAATTGTGTTTGTCCTGCAGAGATTTCTAATACTTGATTTTTTAGAATGTTACCGATACCAACCAATTCTATTGCTTCTGTAACAATGGGTTGATTTTTCTTCAATTTCTTCGAGGAGCTATTGAAAAGGAAAGACTCAACTGTTATTGGCATCAAATTACCAATACTAAAATTTTGTGGCATATAGCTAATTTTTATATTGTCAGCGAATACAATACTGCCAATAAAACCTTTATTTATACCAGCAACTGCTTTCACTAAAGAGGTTTTACCTCCACCATTTGGACCAAGTATTGTAACTATATCTCCTCTTTCTACTGATATGTTGATATTATCAAGAACTTTTTTATTACCGTATGAAAGAGTAAGGTTTTCTATTTTTAGAATGCAGTTATTGACACTACTTGATTTTTTGGCAAAAATTGACTTCTTCTCAACATTTATATGAGACATTTACTGTTTTTTTTTCTATTACTTTCATTTACATTATACTACAATAGTGCCTTTTCATCCAATTTAAAAATTGTAGCTACAATCAAACCTATACACTCACTTGTAGCTTCTGTTACAGATGGAATTTCAAAGCCAGAACTACTAATGTACGAAGTAGTGTCTGAGCATAACTACATGCTCAGGCCTTCAGACGCAAGTAAATTAGAATCTAGCAATATTATATTTTATATCGATGATTCTTTGGAAACATTCATTAAAACTTTCGCTAAAGAAAATAAGAAGTTAATACCGCTATCAAGTGCAATCGATCTACTTCCTGCTCGACCACATTCATTTTCTAGTCACATTCAAGATGAAAAAGATTTGCATATTTGGCTGAGTCCTGAAAATGCAAAAAGTATGATACTTTCTATCAGTGCAACATTATCTAATATGGATAAAGAAAATGCCTATCGATACAATACTAACGCAGAGGAGGCTATAAGAAAGATAGACCAAGAAGTAGAAAAAATTACGAAAGAGTTGGATGAGTTAAAAAATCAAAAATACATAGTTACTCACGATGCTTATCAATATTTTGAAAAATATTTTGATTTAAGTTACCCAAGCGCCATTCTTTCTATAGAAGAGGATTCTTACATAGGTATGAAGAGTTTAATGAAATTAAAAAAGGTAATGAAAGAGGAAAACGTTAAATGTATTGTTTCTCATTCACGAGAGGATAGCATAAAGCCTAATGTCTTTTCTAGTGACGTAAAAATGGTGATTCTTGATCCTATTGGATCAGATGTAGAGCCTGGAAAGGATGCATATCTAGATATAATCAGCAGCATTGCACAAAATTTCAAGTCTTGTTTCACTGAGTAATGAGTTCTTTTATCTATTCAGATAGCATTGCAAACTTAGTGCTTTCTATTCCAATTACAATTATACTGACATTATCTACCAGAAGTATATCATCCCAGTCTGGAATCCAGAAAAATTTACGAATGTAAAAGTAATGTTAAAATACAATGCTTTTAGTAAGGAAAGAATTGTATTCTAAACCTCACGCCTTGGCATATCAAAATACCTACTGTGACTAAAATTGCATTTCATCTACTATAAGCGATAATTTTTTGGGTTCTGTCGAATCTATAAACCATAGGAAAGAAGATCATTAAATATAGGAGTTATGAAGCCATTAACATAGCAAAATTCTCAAAAGTAGAAACATTGTCATTAGCTCCGATAATTTGTTTTTTCTGAATCATACGAACATTTTCTATACCTGTAATAGTAATCTTTGCGGAATGAAAATTTTTAAAACTAAGCATAGGCTTTGTTCGTTTCTTGATAAACCTATCAACAATATTATTTAGATATTTTATTTGAAGAACTGTAATCTTCAGAAATTTCCGCATTCAAATCATCAAGAGCAGCAGTATTACTGCCGCTTTTATCAATCACAATTTTCTCAGGAAGATAGTTACTCCTGAAGGCTTTACGAAAGAATGCAAGTGCTGCAGACTTGTCTCTACTAACACACAAGAGGAAGTCTACAGTATTACCAATAGTGCTCTATATAAATAAACCCATTTACCGTTTAATTTAATGTAAGTCTCTTCAACTACTACCAACCTGCTTCTTTCTTTTCCTTACTGCCTCATCTATCAGTGGTACAAATCCACCTTTGTAACGTAGCATTTCGCTCCCCTTATACTTATCATTTCTTCCAAATCTCGATAGCTCAAAGAGAATCATGTATACAGATAACATCGCTGAAAAGCTAAATCCTTTGAAATATGGCAACAATTTTTAATTGATACGAAACATCTTTGCTTTTTTTTAGACAATTATATCTTTCTTCTTTCTACTTCCCTACAAATGCGACAGAACCAGATTAAGCCTCTTTGTGCAGATGGAGCTTATGATACAACAAGTTTATATAAATTATGCAATAAATATAATTTGAAACCAATTATAAAGCCAAGAAAGAATGCAAAAATCTGTGACAATATAGACCACTTCTCGGAAAGAAATAACAACATTAATATAAGAAAAAGATGCAATTTAACTCAATGGAAAAGGCAGACAGGGTATGGAATACGGTCACGTATTGAGAGTTTTTTCTTTAGACTCAAAAAAACATTTGGATTTAGTTTTAAGAATAAATCTGAGATAAACCGCTCTCAAGAGATGCTCTTAAAATGCTACTTGATTAACAAATTTTCTGATATCGGTATGCCTATTTTCGAACTTATCTCATAAATCTCTTCCATCACTCTTTCACATTAGTAGCCATGCAACAAAGCCGGCATAGATTACAATGTCCGTACAGTAAACACTGACCATTTTTCGTATAAGTTACCTTTGCAAATGTTTGTACAACTGTAACACCCACCTTGAAAACTTCAGAAAAACTTACTTGTCGCTTTTAACCTGCTTAAATTTCTAAAACTAATCTATTTGGATCTTCTATGTAATTTTTTATTTTAACAAGGAAAGTAACTGCTCCTTTACCGTCAACTATTCTGTGGTCGTAAGAGAGAGCAATGTACATCATTGGTCTGATTTCAATTGAGCTACCTACAGCAACTGGTCTATTTTGTATTGAGTGCATGCCAAGTATTCCAGATTGCGGAGGGTTTATTATCGGAGTAGAAAGAAGTGAACCGTATACGCCACCGTTTGAGATAGTAAATGTTGCACCTTCCATTTCCGATACTTGCAGCTTACCTTCTCGTGCTTTTTTACCAAGGGCAACTAAAGTTAGTTCAATTTCAGCGAATGACATTTGATCAGCATTGCAAATAATCGGTACAACAAGACCTTTATCAGTGCCAACAGCAACACCTATATCATAGTAATTTTTATATATGATTTCATCACCTGAAATTTCAGCGTTAATCTCACGAATTTCTTTCAGCGCTTGCACTGCTGCCTTTATAAAAAACGACATGAAACCCAGTTTTATTCCATATTTTTTTTCAAAAGTTTCTTTATACTTTGCCCTGAGATCCATGACATTTTTCATGTCAATTTCATTGAACGTGGTCAGTATTGCAGCAGTATTTTGCGATGCTTTCAAACGAGCAGCTATTACTTGCCTTATTTTGCTCATCTTCACTCGCTCTTCTCTTTTTTCTCCACTTGCTACGCTTTTCGGCAGTTCATATTGTTTCATTGCAGGCTGTTCAGCTTTACTCATATGGTCTATCACATCCGCTTTAGTTATTCTGCTTCCCATGCCAGTTCCTTTTACATTTTCTGCACTAATTGCATTTTCTTCCATGATTTTACGAGCTGAAGGAGCGTCTTTTTTAGCAGCGCTTTCGCCCTTATTTTCTTCTTTCACTTCTTCTTTTATTTCTCCTACAGCAAGTTTTGCCAGTAACTGATCAGGGCTAATTACATCATCTTCTTTCACAAGAAATTCAGTTATTTGTCCTGAAGCTTCTGCGGTTAGTTCTAGCGCCGTTTTATCAGTTTCAATTTCAAAGATCAAGTCATCTACTTTTACGGCTTCACCAATATTTTTCTTTATTTTTACTATACCTTCCGTAACTGATTCACCACCAAGAGTTTTTGGTGCTCTTACTTCTATAATTTTGCTCATAAAATAACTTCTACATAAAACTTCCTATAAATTTATACATGAAAAGAAACATAAATAAACTAATAAATTCATTAGGCCTTTTATCATAATGCTTGATTATTTCCTCCTAGGGTATGTAAAATTAAAATACTAAGTAAATTGAAATAAGATTATGGATTTTGATAAAGCAGGTAACTCAAAAGATTTAAATAACGAAAAGCTTCAACTGATATGTAAGGCTTATAACAGAAGATTACTATCAAATCAAAGAGTTGTTGATGGCATCAATTCAATGGATGACAGTAAACTTAAAATCTTATGCAAGTATCATAATAAGTTTAGTCACAAAGGTATTGAAGAATTACTATCAGATGAGAGCATTGTTAATCACATCAACGATTACGATGATGAAATGTTTAGGTCTATGCTAAATGATGCAACTTCGGAGCACAATATTCTAGAAATACTAAAAGGTGGGGAGATTTGCAATACCAATAATGAATTTGAAAGTAGTGATAGTGAGGAGGATAAAGATTTAAGCGATTTTTTTGATTGCGAGGAAAGTGATAGTGAGGAGGATAAAGATTTAAGCGATTTTTTTGATTGCAAGGAAAGTGATAGTGAGGAGGGTGAAGTTAAAGAAGATATTCTAAAATTACAACAAGAAGACCCAGAAATTGCTAAAAACCTTAGTTTTATTGATAACCAAACACTTAAAGTCATTTGTAAGAAGTTTAGTCCTAGCGATATTAAGGCACTACTAGAAAATCAGGCAGTTGTTGTTAATATAACTGATTATAATAATAAAGAATTGAAACACGTGTTTAATATTTGTGGCTCTCTTGCTATTCAAAATATTATAAAAGTACTAAGTATTAATCCTAAAAAATTAAGGCTCATATGTAATAAGTGTAATTTTAGTGATACTAGGACACTACTAGAAAATCAGAATCTTGTTGAGGGTATTGATTCTCTTACTCTTTGGAAATTAGAACTCATATGTAATAATAAGAAGTTTAGTTCTAGCGATATTAAGACACTACTAGAAAATCAGGAAATTGTTAAGAGAATCGGCTCTAGTACTTCTAGGGAATCAGAACTCATATTTGGGAAGTTTAGTCTTCAAGATATTATAAAAGTACTAGAAAATATTGCTCCTGAGAAATCAGAACTCATATTTGAGAGGTTTAGTCCTAGCAATACTCAGACACTACTAGAAAATCAGAAAATTGTTTATAACATTTCTGGTTATAAAACTGAAGAATTGCACCTCTTATTTTATAGTTATGAGCTCAGTCCTCAAAGTATTATAAAAGCACTAGAAAATATTACTCCTGAAAAATTAAGGCTCATATGTAATAAGTCTAGTCCTAGCAATACTCAGACACTACTAGAAAATCAGGAAGTTGTTAATGGAATCGGTTTTACTCCTCTTGAAGAATTAGAATCCATGTGTAGTCATTCTAGTCTTAGCGATATTATAAAACTACTAAAAGATAAAAATGGGCCTAGTAGTGTCTTAAGTGAGGCACGGAAAGAAGAAGCCAGTTCATGTACTCATGATATGGCTTAAAAAGCGCTTATATCCAAGGTTTTGCTTTATAAATTTAAGAGAGTGTTAAATAAACCATACGAATCAAGTTAAGAAAAATACGCTCAATATAGCAACATTTAAAGTGGATATTAAGGTAATTTTTAAGTAGTCCATAAATTACTAACTTAATGTCTAAAATGTTTTTTTATTTCCTTTCTTCCTTATACCACTTTCCCTTAACTTGATGCGTTTGATTAGCCGAGCTGCCTTTTTACAAATCTACTATTAAAATATGCAGCTAAAGAGAGATCATAGATATTGAATGCCCTTAAAAGCTGGACATAAATATAAATTCACTTATATCATTCCTTACATTTAAAAGATATATTGAATACAAAAAACCTGTGTCAAAATTATATATCTCTAGAACAGGTTATTAAAAATATCAATCCAAATAAAAGAGCTAGGTGTCCACTAAATAATAATTTCACTATACCGTAAAACCATCTATACCAGACTGTTTTTGGTATATTCTTCCTCCATTTTTTCTTGGTAAGATCACTAAGCAGCTGATATTGGTGTTGAGAAAATTTTTATAATATAGACTATCAATGATTTTTCAGTAATAATATAGTTTTAAGTGAATATAGTGAACGTTTCATATAGAGATATAGACGTTAAGTTAATTGATACTGTTAGAACAGGTAAAACTTAATAACAGGTTGAATTAAAATGTTAAATCTAGAATCTCTACCAAAACACCTGGCAATCATTATGGATGGTAATGGCAGGTGGGCAAAGAATCAAGGAATGGTAAAAATTGATGGTTATAGAAAAGGCAGTGAAATTGCATTTGATATCGCCAAGCATTGCACAACCCTGGCCATACCTTACTTAACTTTGTACGCATTTTCTATGGAAAATTGGCTCAGACCTGAAAACGAAACAGACTGCCTATTTGATTTATTTTACTCCGCTTTAACTAATGAAGATAAAATCAATTTTATTTACAATTGTAACATTAAGTTGAATTTTATTGGCAATTTAAGCCTATTGCCCAGTAAAATATTCGATCAAATTAAAAAAGCAGAGGAAGTAACACATAAGAACGATGGCCTATTACTCACTATTGCAGTTAGTTATGGAGCAAAGCAGGAAATTATACATGCTATTAACAACATCATAAAAGGAAATATTGATTGCGTATTGGAAGACGAATTTGAAAAATTTCTGTATACTAAGGATTTACCAAAATTAGATTTATTAATTCGCACTGGTGGCGAAAAAAGATTAAGCAATTTTTTACTATGGCAAGTAGCTTATGCTGAATTGTATTTTTGTGATACTTTGTGGCCTGATTTTTCTTGTCAAGATTTGAGTAGAGCATTAGCAGATTATACAAAGAGAGAGAAAAAATATGGTAGATAATAATTTTATGGTTAGAATATTGTCCTCAATAGTAATATTACTCATATTTTCTTTTGCTACATATTTCAATAATTTATCATTTTATCTACTAATCTCCTCAATTGCGGTTTTATCTTCTTTTGAATGGTATAACCTAACTCAGGGTAATAGAATCTTATATATTTTCGCATTACTACTCATTGCACTACCAAATGCCTCGCTAATATACCTCTATAACTTACCGCAGGGAAAATGTGTACTAATATGGCTCGTCTTAACTATCTGGGGTATTGACATTGCTGCCTATTTTTTCGGCAAAAATTTTGGTAGAACTAGAATTTGTCCGATCATTAGCCCTGGAAAAACTTGGTTAGGACTTTTTGGTGCAGTTTTAGCTGGAGTAGTGTGTACAATTTTTGGCTCAATATTTTTGAGTTTATTTCCAATTTTTCATTCTCCAATAATTGGCTTTACAATTGCTATTCTCGCTCAACTTGGAGATTTCACTGAGTCACTTATCAAAAGAGTTTACAACGTTAAAGATAGTGGAGGTATAATACCTGGTCATGGAGGAGTGCTTGATCGTATGGACAGTTTCATCTTTACTGCCCCCTTTATTGCTATTTACATAAGCTAAAGAATGAAATGCTATAAAGATTGAAATTCTTCGGAGTTTACTATTTCACTCATGGGCTTACTGCAATAAGGACAATACATTTCTCCTTCTTTATCTAAATATACTACTGGATGACCAGAACCATCATCATTCTCATCACCACGGCAGCAAACTATTAGATTATTATCCCTCACTTCTGACATACTGCTCCTTTATTTTATAGTATTTTGTACATCGAGCATAACCGCTTTGAAGTGGAGAAAACAACAAATATTTATTCTCCATTTTTTACCCTATTTAGATTAATCAATTCGGTTTGGACATTTTGCGATACAAAGCTGCTAACATCTTCTCCTAATCTCGCTATTTCTTTCACAAAACTTGATGAGATAAATTGAGTATCTTCAGATGCAGGAAGAAATATGGTTTCGATTTCATGGGAGAGCTTATAATTTACCCAACTCATTTGAAATTCATAATCAAAATCTGATACTGCCCTCAGTCCTCTGATAATAATAGAGGCATTTTGCTCTTTGGCAAACTTCACGAGCAACCCATTAAAAGATATAACATCTGCATTAATTTCTGCTCCTTTAACTTCATTTTCAGCCATGCTTGTGCGTAGCTTTATGTTAAAGGCAGTATGTTTGTTAACATTTTCTGCAACACCGACTATCAACTTATCGACTAGCTTACATGCTCTTTTTATTATGTCAAGGTGCCCAAAAGTTATAGGATCAAACGTACCAGGATAAATTCCTATTTTGTTATTAATGTTCATTTTTTGTTTCTATACTTCAAAAACTTTTGATGGACATAATAACGTTTTTTGTCTAAAAATAAAAGTACGTAGTTGGCCTGATAGCTCAGTTGGTAGAGCAAAGGACTGAAAATCCTTGTGTCGCTGGTTCGATTCCTGCTCAGGCCACATTCTTTTTCTTAATGTTCTATAATATATTATAATATTAGTATAATTATTTAGGAAATAATGTATAAATGTTACAATAGAACATTTAATATACTATTAATTACATTTCTACTATTAAGTAATATCGCTTATAGTGAAAAAGTAAACAAAGAATTATCTGCTTTGACAACGGAAAATGCGGTAAATTATAATATAATTGTTGGTTTATTGCAAACAGATGAATCTCAAAATATCTATGAGATATTCAATAATTTTGGGGTTAAAGCTATATTCATTGACTACGACAAAATAATTAATCTAAAAGAAATCCAAGAAGAGTTCGCAAAACAAGATGAAATATTGGCAAAAAAGCTAATACTAGACCGAATAAAAGTTGAAGTTACAAAATTTATCAAAGAGCAGAAAATAAATAGAATATTCATTCCAGATAATCTACACTCACAACCATTTCCTCCCACTCCTTACCAACAGCTTGTTACTGAGGCAATTGTGAAAACAGTAGATGATAATCCTGCAATTCATTTACTTGGTGATTTACAAGATATTATGCGTGCAAAAGGAATTGAAGTTGTTAGTGATGAAAAGAATCATTTAAAATCAGCACAAAAAGAGAATGTACCGCTTCAGCAGATAAAGATTGTTCCAGGCAGCCACTTAGCAGAAGTGGTTGCTAAATTTTTGCTACCTGACGAAAATGGCTGGTTTTCAACATGCTTTCCAGATGCTCATTCAGAAGCAATAAGCAATACACCAGAAAACAGAAAAAAATTGGAGTTGCTTGGATATAAAATTGCAGCGTTTTCTAACGACGGAACAATAGAAGCTATCGAAGATAAGTATGGTAATATTTACTTTCAAAGTCATCCAGAAGCACTTGTTGTAAGATCAGATAAAAATCTCTATTCATCAAATCACAAGGAACGTCAAATTTCAACACTAGTTGCCATAGCCATTATAAATGACTTTCTTCATCGCGCTTAATGCTAAAATAAGGAAAATCATTTAATGTCATTTTTGGTAGAACACACATAACCGCATGAACATTGTGATACAATAGTGGTTTACATAAACCCCATAGCGTGACGAATGAAACGTTTTTTAAGAAAATTTGAATTTTCAACTACCATTAAACCAAATGCTCTAGCGCAAAATATTCTGTTGGAAAATATTCTATTTAGTCCATCAGTTGCAAGTGCCATGGTAAAATTATCAAAGTATCTGTCACGTGAAATTTTCTTCAACAGGTAATTACTGCCAACGTCAATGCCGGACGCTTTTGCAGTAGTTACTTGTCTTATAACACTTTCTATATCTCTCATTCCAAGATTAAGTCCTTGACCTGCAACTGGATGGATTGAATGTGCTGCATCACCAATCAGCAAAATTCTGCTTTTATGCAGCTTTCTCGCAAAAGTAAAACTCAAAGGGTAAGATCTTCTTTCACCCTCTAATTCAATTTCTCCCAAATAAGAACCAAATCTTTTTTTGAGTTCTATAATAAACTCCTCTTCAGATAAGCTCATGAGCATTTTTGAAATTTCAGACTTTTCTGTCCAAACTATTGAAGAAGTATAGCCGCCTTTCATTGGCAAAATTGCAAATGGACCACCAGGAAAAAACCGCTCTACAGCTAAGTTTTGGTGATGTAATTCATGTTTTACATTAAATACCATGCTATTTTGTTTATAACCAAATTTTATCATTGGTATAGAAAACAACTCTGGCAACTTAGAGTTTTTACCTTCAGCACAGATAAATAGCGATGATATCAATTTTTGATCATTATCAAGAGTAACTTCCACGTATCCTTCGTCACAAGAGATTGTTTTATAGGAACGTGGAGAATATATATTGAGTGTATGCAAAAAATTATTATTGATTGCATTCCATATAATAGCGCTCTTGATTACATAACCCATTGGCTCTTCACCAACCATTTTATGGTCATAATGCACAGTAAATGGGCTATCTCCATCTAATATGCATATATCAAGTATTAGTTCAGCTTCATCTTCTAAGAACTTCCAAATCCCTAATTTTTTCAGTATTTTTTTCGACCCTTGAGAAATGGCAAATGCTCGATTATCATTAACTGTGCGTGGTAGACTATTTTTTTCAATGACTGCTACAGATACAGAGTCATTACTAAGTCCAATAGCAGTAATAAGACCTATCAGCCCACCACCTGAAATGATTACGTCGTAATTCATTTTATTCACTAAAATTATATTTTATTTGCTTTGAAAATAGTTTAAATAAGTTTTAGATAAAAAATAGACTTTTTGTTAAAGGTATTATAAAATTATTCATTAAATTAGTGAGGTTAATCAAAATGAATACAGAAAAAAACACAAATCTAAGCGAACATGAAGGTAATGATGACTCGCAAGAAAACGAAAGATATAGTAGATTTAAAAAATCATTACCTAAATTAGCAGCTGCGTCCTTAGCAATTGCTCTAGCAGCTTATTTCTCATATAGTTCATCTCCTTGGCGTTATGTGCCAATAGTGGTATTTGCTTCTGCTGCAATTCTTTTGACTGCAAGTGCTATTATGGAGCATTCTGTGAAAAAAGAAGAGTCTTTGCACACAGTGGAAATTGTAATAGATAGGAATTTAATCAATGAATCAAATGAGCGTATGCACCGTATGATGGAAGAAATAACAAGAAGCCTTGAGCGTGAGAGAAATCATGATTTCCGCAATATATTTAGAGAACAAGTACTAGTAAGAAAGATTAGAGAACCAAGTTTTGTATCCCGTATAGACGGGCAAATACAAGTGGTACATGAGACTGAATTGCATAGACTTGCTTCTAGAAAGCCAATGAGTGATCTTGATATAACGCGAATGAAGGAAATTTTAAGCAGTAATATGCGGACAGACATGTATAAAGTTGATCACAATTGGAAGACACCTTTGCATAATGCTATACAATCAGAGAATTTACCTGCTATAAAATTATTATTAGAGCATGGTGCAGATTGTCTTACTCACAAATCATATACAATTCTCCTTAAATCATTCATATTAAGAAATTCACTAAATAAGAGAGATCAAACTCTTTATGAATTATTCTATAATATAGGAAGAGAAAAAATCAGGGAACAAGAGTATAGCTATAATATAGATACATTACTTAGTATACTACAAATAAGATCTAGACTGTGTAATAATCCAAGCTCTTTTCAAAAGGTACCAAATTGTGAAGGACCTTGCAGTACTTTAAAAGAATTAAGTATAGAGAAGGTTTTAGATTCATTAAACGTAGATAAGATCTTAGATTCACACTGTCTTGGTGCATGAAATTTTCTTAAGCGGTAGATTATTTTTTACAGCTATCGCTGAGGTAGCTGTCACTATCTGAAATGTAACAA